>JAKFXV010000319.1 GCA_021731205.1 Nocardioides sp.
GCGACAGGGAGATCGTTGCCTGGGCGAGGTAGAGCGGGGTGAGCCAGATCGCTACGGCGTGCAGCACGAAGCCCACGAGGTAGGCGGCGACGACGAGGAGCAACAGCCGCTCGCGCCAGGCGTGCCTGAGGAACCAACCGAAGTCATCAGCCTGGCCGGCAAGGCCCCGGATGGCGCTGGCTTGGGCGACAGCGGCCGCCCCGAAGAGCCCCGCTGAGACGACGCCGGCCACCAGGCCGAGCCACATCGGCGATCCCGACCCGGGTCAGCGGTAGTTGTCGGGCAGGGCTTGACCGACCTTGACCTGACTGCGCGGGCGCCGTAGCCAGCGAATCTGCAGCAGCCGAACCAAGGCATAGTGAGTCAGGCCCTTGAGGGGCTCGTCGGGAAACCGCTCGGTGATCTCGCGGCGCACGCGACGCCGCAACATGAGCACGTCGTAGACCACGACCAGCAGCGTGCCCATCATGATGCCGTTGCTCGCGCGCAGCAGTGCCTCGCTGCCGCTGTAGCCCATGATCAGCGTGATGATCAAGATCGGGATCATCAACTCGGTGATGCTGAACCGTGAGTCGACGTAGTCCCGGATGAACCGCCGGACCGGGCCACGATCGCGCTCGAGAAGGAGGCGGTCGTCACCGGTGCGCATTCCCTCGCGCACCTGCGCTCCCGACAGCTTCTTGTTCTTGCCCTGCGCCCGACCCTGGCTCCGCAGGGCTCGAGCTTTGGCGGCTTCCTCGGCTTCACGCCGACTGGGGGTGGCGCGTCCCTTCCCACCGGCCTTGGCCGAGGCAGTGGGTGCTTGTGGTTCGGGCTTGGCTCGTCGGAACAACGCGGGGCCTCTTCGGGTGCTGGCGCAATCGGGGTGCGGGAGTCAGGTGGCTGGATGAGCGAAGATGCGCTCAGGCGGGAGCCTACCGCCCGCCGTGTCGAGGGGTCGGAATCGTGTCTACACCTCGACCCGTGATCGGTTGGGTGGGCTTGGGTTTGGCTCTAGGGTGGGCCTAGATCTCATCCGGCGGCTTCACCGGGAAGCACCGTGAGACTCCAGCACGAGAGGGGCCGCGTCCCATGAGTCTGTGGCAACGCTTCACCATGATCTTCCGGTCCAAGGCCAGCAAGGCCCTGGACCGTGCGGAGGACCCACGCGAAACCCTCGACTACAGCTACCAGCGGCAGCTGGATCTGCTGTCCAAGGTACGACGTGGCGTCGCCGACGTGGCCACCAGTCGCAAGCGGGTGGAGCTGCAGGTGACCCAGCTGGAGCAGCAGGGCGCCAAACTCCAAGGTCAAGCCGAGAAGGCCATCGGGATGGGCCGCGAGGATCTGGCTCGTGAGGCGTTGACCCGCAAGTCCGGGCTGAGCACCCAGATCGAGCAGCTCAAGGTCCAGCATGCGCAACTCCAGGGTGAGGAGGAGAAGCTGACCTTGGCCCAGCACCGGCTGCAGGCCAAGGTCGAAGCGTTCCGCACCCGCAAGGAGACGATCAAGGCCACCTACACCGCGGCCGAGGCGCAAACGCGCATCAACGAGGCCCTGTCCGGCATCGGCGAGGAGATGGGCGACGTCGGTCTCGCCATCCAGCGCGCGGAGGACAAGACGGCGCAGATGCAGGCCCGTGCCGGCGCGATCGACGAGTTGATCGCCTCAGGTGCCCTCGATGACGTGTCCCAGATCGGCGGCGGGGACGACATCGCCCGAGAGTTGGACGCTTTGGGCTCGGCGTCCGACGTCGAGGCCGAGTTGGCTCGACTCAAGGGAACCTCTGCACCAGCCGAGGCGCCGGCCGCGATCGAGCCGGCCGAAGACGGCGGCGACATCTTGCTCGCCGAACCCGAGGCGGTCGAGGTGGAGGGCGACGCCGACGCCGCGGGGGCCAAGGAGCAGTCGTGATCGTCCGCATCCTCACCGAAGGGCAGTACGACGTCTCCGACGGTGCGCTCGACCGTCTGAATCAGCTCGACTCGGATCTCGAAGCAGCGGTTGCCGCGGGCGACGCGGCGGCCTTCGACGCGGCGTTGGAGGCGCTACTGGACGGCGTACGCACGGTGGGAGTGCCTCGGTCGGCGGACTCGCTCGAGGAGTCCGACGTGATCCTTCCGCCGGCAGACGCCACCATCGACGAGGTGCGCCAGTTGCTCGGCGACGACGGTCTGATCCCGGGCTGAGCCCGGAGATAGACAGGTTCCAGATGGCACACTCACGCTTCATCCGCGACGCCGGGCTCACCGCCCGGATGACGACGGTGATGTTCTTGCTTGGAGCGTTGTTCGTCGGATTCATCGTCACGCTCATGTTCGTCGCGGACGGTGCGGGCTACTCCGGCGCCGCGCCGATCATCGGGCTGGTCGGTATCGGCATCGCGGCCTATCAGTGGTGGAACTCCGACCGGGTCGCGATGCGCGCGATGCGGGCACGCGAGGTCTCACCCGAGGAGGCTCCTGAGCTGCACGGGATGATCGATCGGCTGTGTGCCCTTGCCGACATGCCTAAGCCTCGGGTCGGCGTCGCGGACACCGACATGCCCAACGCGTTCGCGACCGGACGCTCGCCCAAGCGTGCGGTGGTGTGTGTCACGACTGGACTGATGCGGACCCTCGACGCCGAGGAGCTGGAGGCCGTGTTGGCGCACGAGCTGTCCCATGTTGCGCACCGAGACGTCCTCGTGATGACCGTTGCTTCCTCCGCAGGCATCGTGGCCGGCATGCTCACGCGCAGCGCGCAGTACGGCGGCTTCGGGCTCGGCCGTGGCCGCAATCAGGGCGCCATCCCGGCATACCTGCTGGCGCTGGCTGTCAGCCTGGTGGTGTACGCCGTCAGCTTCTTGCTGACTCGGATGCTCTCGCGCTATCGCGAGCTGTGCGCCGACCGCTCTGCGGCGTTCTTGACCCTCAAGCCGGCGGCACTCGGCACCGCCCTGCAGAAGATCTCCGGCGAGATCGCGGCCATCCCGCAGCGTGATCTGCGGGCCTCGTCGGCGATGAACGCGTTCTTCATCGCCCCCGCGATCAGCGGGCTCACCCTCAAGACCCTCACCTCGACGCACCCCACGCTGGAGCAGCGGCTCGAGCAGTTGGCTCGGATCCAGGCCGACCTCGGCCGCCCCACCGCCTAGGCACGCGATGGGTTTGTGGGGGGCCATGACCGGTCGCATGCGAGTGAAGAAGGCCGATCTCGACGCCCTGTTCCTCGTCCCGAGCGCGGGCATCACCTTGCAGACTGCCGCCGGCATCGAACCGACCGGGGTCGGATCGGTGTGCTTCCGGGCCGCCACAGGGGCGGCGTTCGCACAGACCCAGGCTGACGTCATCGAGCTGATCAACGCCGACCCGGACGCGCCCGACGTCTCGGTGACTCAGGATCGGTTCGGCTTCACCTGGCTGGTGGTCCGCAAGGATCCCTCGGATCTTGGTGGTCTGTGCACCGATCTCCATGCGGTCAACATTTCGCTCGAAGAGCAAGGCTTCGGCTCGGGGTTGTTGTGCTCGTTGATCGCGTTCACCGACCCGCAACGACACCCGGTCGGCCTGGTGTATCTCTACAAGCAGGGGACGTTCTATCCCTTCGCTCCCGCACCGGGCGGAGCAGAGAGACGCGACAATCTGCTCGAGATCCAGGTGCGCGATCACCTCGCGGCCGAGCTGCCCATGGAGCCCGATCTGCAGCGCTGGCTGGCCGTCTGGGGAGCTCCTGGACTGGACGGCTGAGATTCGCTAGTCGCGGTGGGTCTTTCCGGGAAGGTCGAGCATCCGCTGGAGGGCCAACTTCGCGTACTTCTCGGTCTCCGGATCCACCTGGATCTGGTTCACGACCTGACCTTTGACCAGGGACTCCATCGCCCACACGAAGTGGGGGAGGTCGATGCGATTCATCGTCGCGCAGTAGCACACGTTGCGATCCAGGAAGACGATGTGCTTGTCCGGGTGGTTGCGCGCGAGCCGCTGCACCAAGTTGAGCTCGGTGCCGATCGCCCACGTGGACCCCGGTTCGGCGTTCTCGATCGTGGCGATGATGAACTCCGTCGAGCCGATCAGGTCCGCCTGGAGGACCACGTCGTGGGTGCACTCGGGGTGGACCAGGATCTTGATGTCCGGGAACTTCGCCCGCAGGTCGGTGATCACGTCGGCCGAGAAGCGGCCGTGCACCGAGCAATGCCCCTTCCACAAGATCACCTTCGCCGCCCGCAACTCGTCGGCGGTGATGCCGCCATGGGGTTGGTGGGGGTCCCATACGACGCAGTCCTCGAGCCGCAGACCGAGTTTGAGCACCGCCGTGTTGCGCCCCAGGTGCTGGTCGGGGAAGAACAACACCTTCGCATCGGGCTTCTCCGCGAAGGCCCAGTTCATGACGGTCTCGGCGTTCGATGAGGTGCAGACGACACCGCCGTGACGTCCGCAGAACGCCTTGATGTCGGCCGAAGAGTTCATGTAGGTCACCGGCACCACCGACTCGGCCACTGCGGCATCTGCCAGCGCATCCCACGCGTCCTCGACCTGGGCCAACTTCGCCATATCGGCCATCGAGCAGCCAGCCGCCAGGTCGGGCAGGATCACCTTCTGCTCGGGCGCGGTCAAGATGTCGGCCGACTCGGCCATGAAGTGCACCCCGCAGAAAACGATGTACTCCGCCTCCGGGCGTGCCGCCGCCTCCCGGGCCAGCTTGAACGAGTCGCCGGTGACGTCGGCGAACTGGATGACCTCGTCGCGCTGGTAGTGATGGCCTAGGACGAAGACCCGGTCGCCGAGCGCCTCTTTGGCGGCACGGGCACGCTCGACGAGATTCGGATCCGAGGTCGGTGGCAGGTCGCCCGGGCACTCCACCCCACGCTCCGAGAAGGGGTCGCGCCCCAGGCCGAGAGGCAAGAGCGGCAGGTCGACGGTCGTCATACCGGCAATCTTAGGATGACCCCTATGCGCGTCCTGATCGCGCCGGACAAGTTCGCCGGCACTCTGACCGCCGTCGAGGCGGCCGACGCGATCGCCACGGGCTGGGCCCGGCGGGCGCCGGGCGACGCACTCGACCTCGCGCCCATGGCCGATGGCGGGCCCGGGTTCGTCGATGTGATGTACACCGCGTTGGGGGGAGAGCTCGCCGCGGTCACCGTCTCGGGGCCGTTCGGCGAGCCGGTCCCGGCGATGTTGCTGCTCGTCGGCGACACGGCGTACGCCGAGAGCGCGCAGGCATGCGGGCTGCATCTGACCCAGGCTCGGGACCCGGAGGCGGCCAGCACGGTCGGCGTGGGCGAACTGATTGTGGCGGCGCTGGGCGCGGGTGCCCGACGGGTGGTGGTCGGACTCGGCGGGTCCGGCACCACCGATGGGGGAGCGGGGCTGCTCTCTGCCCTCGGTGCCACTGCCGATCTCGACCTGGAGGGCGGCCCGCGGGGGCTTGCCGACATCACCCGCGTCGACCTCCGGGCGGCTCGCCACCGGGTGGCCGACGTCGAACTCGTTGCCGCGAGTGACGTGGACAGTCCGCTGACCGGCCTGTTCGGAGCGGCGAAGACCTTCGGGCCGCAGAAGGGCATTCCCGAAGAGCGGCTGCCGGAGGTGGACGCCACCCTCGAGCGGTTCGCAGAGGTGGTCGACCGGCGACTGGCGCTGGTGCCGGGTGCCGGTGCGGCGGGGGGTCTCGGCTACGCCTTGCTTGTCCTCGGAGGCACCCGGGAGCCGGGGATCGGGCTGGTTGCCGAGTGCGTTCGGCTCCGTGAGCGCGCCAAGGCGGCCGATCTGGTGATCACGGGAGAGGGTGCGTTCGACTTCTCCAGCCGCTCGGGCAAGGTGCCCTACGGCGTGGCGGCGATCGCCGGGGAGGTGTTGCGGCCCTGCATCGCCCTTGCCGGCCGGGTGCTGGTGGGAAGCCGAGAGATGCGGGCCCTCGGCGTGGAGTCGGCGTACTCACTGGTGGACGCGGTGGGAGAGGAGCGCGCGATGGGCGATCCGATGGGCGCGCTGGCCGACCTGGCCGAGCGAGTGGCTCGCTCCTGGTCACGCTGACCGGCTTTCCATCGAGCGGCCGTCGGAAGCAGGGAATAACCTGCGATGTGGGACGATTGATCCGAGCGTACGACGACTTTGACCACGCCTATCCGATCACGCATATCTGGGAGACGACACATGACCGAGCAGGTGGAGACCACCGAGGATCGCCGCATGGATCAGATCAATCTGAGTGCGGTGGCTGCGGCCAAGGTGACCAGCCTCTTGGCCCAAGAGGGGCGCGACGACCTGGCGTTGCGGATCTCGGTGCAGCCGGGCGGCTGCTCCGGTCTGCGCTACCAGCTGTTCTTCGACGAGCGGACGCTCGACGGCGACGTGACCTCGGAGTTCGACGGCGTCACCGTCGTGGTCGACCGAATGAGCGTCCCCTACCTCAACGGCGCGATGATCGACTTCGTGGACACCATCGAGAAGCAGGGCTTCACGATCGACAACCCCAACGCGGGCGGTTCGTGCGCGTGTGGAGATTCCTTCCACTGAGCCTCGCCTGGCTAGGCTGACCCGGCCATGCCACTGCTGATCACGGGTTCGATCGCCACCGATCACCTGATGTCATTCCCCGGGAAGTTCTCGGACTCCCTCGTCAGTGACGCCCTCGACAAGGTGTCCCTGTCGTTCCTGGTCGACGACCTAGTCGTCAGACGCGGGGGGTGCGCGGCCAACATCTGTTTCGGCCTCGGCATGCTGGGGCTCTCACCGGTCCTCGTCGGGGCGGTGGGCGAGGACTTCGTCGAATACCGCTCGTGGCTCGACCGGCACAACGTCGACTGCGACTCGGTGCACGTCTCGGGGACTCGGCATACGGCTCGATTCGTCTGCACCACCGACGAGTCGATGGCCCAGATCGCCTCGTTCTACGCCGGCGCCATGAGCGAGGCCCGCGAGATCGAGCTCAGGCCGATCATCGACCGCGTCGGTCCTGCTGACTACGTCTTGATCGGCCCGAACGATCCCGAAGGCATGCTGCGGCACACCCAGGAGTGCCGGACTCGGGGCTATCGCTTCGTGGCCGATCCCTCGCAGCAACTCGCCTGGGGCGACGGGGCGATGATCCGGCGGTTGGTCGACGGCGCCAGCATCTTGATCTCCAACGAGTACGAGTCGTCGCTGATCGTGCACAAGACCGGGTGGAGCGCCGACGAGGTGCGCGAGCGGGTGGACCTGTGGGTCACCACGCTGGGCGCCCAGGGCGTGCGGGTCGAAGGCCGCGGGATCGAGGCTTTCGAGGTCGCCGCCGTCCCCGATGTCGAGCCGCTCGAGCCGACCGGGGTGGGTGACGCGTTCCGCGCCGGATTCCTGGCCGCACTGGCTTGGGAGCTGTCCTTCGAACGGGCCGCCCAGCTGGGATGCCTGCTGGCGGCGTACGTCGTCGAGCAGATCGGCACCCAGGAGTACACCTTGTCGCGGCAGGGGTTCCTGGCGCGGGCCGAAGCGGCCTACGGTCCCGACGCCGCACGCGACTTCGCCGACCACGTCCAGACCTTCAGTCCCTGATCGACCTGCCCCTGCGAATCAGCTCAGGCGTCGGACGGCATAGGTCGGAGTGCCGTCGGCGGCGATCGACTCCCCGGCGTACTCCTGACCGCGCATCCGACACCAGGCCGGGATGTCAACACGAGCGGCGCGGTCGTCGGCAACAACCACGATCATGGCGCCCAACGGAAGGTCTGGCAGGCGGCGAGCCAGCTCGATCACCGGGAGCGGACAGCGCAGCCCACGGCAGTCCAGCTCGACGGCGCCGGTGTCGTTCACAGATCGAGCCCCAGTCCTGAGCGCAGCTCGTCGAGGACCTCGCGGAGGGCTCGCGCGAACCGGGCCACGTCGTCTGGTTGCGTGTCGCGGCCGAAGGACACTCGCAGGTTGCCTTGGGTGAGCACGCCCATTGCTTCGAGAACGTGGCTGGGGGACAGGGCCGACGACGTGCACGCCGATCCGCTGGCGACGCCGAAACCCCGCCGGTCCAGCCCACCCACCAGCGCCTCGCCGTCGACGTACAAGCACGAGAAGGCGACCAGACCTGGCAACGCCGAGCCGGGTTCAGGTCGGGCCGAGGACACCAGCTCCAGGTCAGGTATCGACGCGAGCTCGTCTCTCAGCTGCGCGGACAGCTGAGTGTGCCGCCTGCTCAGTTCGGAATGTTCGGCTTGCACAGCCTGGAGCGCGGCGGCCGCTCCGAGCACGCTCGGCACATTCTCGAATCCGGAGACTCGTGGCTCTGCCCGATCGTCGGCCGGAAACGGGTCTCGCCAGCGGGCACCCTTCCTCACGACGAGCACTCCGACACCGGCCGGCCCTCCCCACTTGTGCGCTGAGGCGGCCGCCACCTGCCATCCACCGGGCCACGGGAGCGTGCCGGTCGCGGCCGCCGCATCCATGAACAAGGGAACGTTGCCGAGCGCGTCGGCGATCGCCTCGATCGGCTGAACGCAGCCCACCTCGGGATTCGCCAGCTGGACGGCCGCGACGGCGACCGGCTCGGTCTCGGCCGCGAGGGCGGCCTGCGCGGCGGCGAGATCCACGAGGCCGGCTCGGTCGACCGCGAAGCCGATCGATCGGACGTCGGCCCAGCGGATCGCCTCCAGCACGGCGGAGTGCTCCACCGCGGAGTGAGCGATCGTGGTCCCCACGCGGAGGCGGCCCCGGCGCAGCCCGAGCAGTCCGCGGTGGACGGCGTCGGTGCCGGAGCTCGTGAAGCTCACCTCGTCTGGGCGCACGTCCAGGCACTGCGCCACTGCCGCCCGGGCGTTGTCGAGCAGCAGTCGGGCGCGACGTCCGGAGTCGTGCAGGCGACGCGGGTCGGCGTACCCCTGATCGAGGGCACTGAGGATGGCGTCCCGGGCGCTGGGATGGAGCGGTTGGCCTGAAGCGGAGTCGAGGTAGACCCAGGCTCGCGACGGATCAGCGAGGTTCGTCACACCGAGAACCTACCGGGTGCCCCGACCGCCTCCGCGGGTTTCGATTCGGATAGTCTGACGGCTGTCCGGACAGAATCTGAAAGGGGCTCGGAGGGTGGGTTCGCTACACCGCTCGGGGACTCGGGCGCACGCCCGCACGGCGCTGGGACTCGCCATCCTCGGCGCCGTTCTCGTGCTCAGCGGGTGCAGCAGCCAACAGCAGAAGGAGTGGCGAAACTTCGCGATGCCCGACCCGGCCACGCAGGAGGCCCAGGGCATCTTCGACCTGTGGATCTGGGGCTGGGTCGCGGCGATGGTCACCGGCATCGTGGTGTGGGGGCTGATCTTCTGGGTGGTCTTCCGCTACCGGCAGAAGAGCCCCGACGAGATCCCGGTGCAGACCAGGTACAACCTCCCGCTGGAGATCTTCTACACGATCGCGCCGATCCTGATGGTGATCGTGTTCTTCTACTGGACCGTGAAGGTGCAAAACGACGTGCTGGTTCTCGACGAGGAGCCAGACCACCGGGTCGTGGCGGTCGGTTCCCAGTGGACCTGGACGTTCAACTACACCGGTGAGGACGCCGTCGGCGACCGCAACGTCTACACCTCCGGCACCGGGCGCGACATCCCGACGCTCTGGCTGCCCGTCGACGAGACCGTGCGGTTCGACCTCAGTTCGCCAGACGTCATCCACTCGTTCTGGATCCCCGGCTTCTTGATGAAGCTCGACGTGGTGCCTGGGCGCGACAACAGCTTCCAGGTCACCCCGCGCACGATCGGCGAGTTCCGCGGCAAGTGCGCCGAGCTGTGCGGGGTCTATCACTCACGGATGTTGTTCAATGTCAACGTGGTCAGCAAGGCCGACTACGAGGCCCACCTACGCGATCTCGAACGCCAGGGCAACGTGTCCGAAGGTCCCATCATCGGCGGGAAGTACGCCGACTTGCAGGTTGGCTCCGAGATCCCCGACGAGTTGAGTGGAGGCGAACAGTGACCGCCACCGCATCCGGCCCTGCGACCGGCAGCATGAGCTCGGGTCGTCGCCCGCTCGGCGAACGCATCGTCACCGTGCTGACCACCACCGACCACAAGCTGATCGGCAAGCTGTATCTCCTCACCGCCTTCGCCTGGTTCGTGATCGCCGGCATCATGGCGATGATCATCCGGGCCGAGCTCGCGTTCCCGGGCCAGCAGGTCGTTGACGACGAGCGCTACAACCAGCTGTTCACGATGCACGGCACGATCATGCTGTTGCTGTTCGCCACCCCACTGTTCTTCGGCTTCGCCAACGTGATCATGCCGCTGCAGATCGGTGCTCCCGACGTCGCGTTCCCGCGACTGAACATGCTCAGCTACTGGATGTACCTCTTCGGCGGGATCATCGTCGGCTCCGGCTTCCTGACCCCTGGGGGCGCGGCCGACTTCGGCTGGTTCGCCTACACACCGCTCTCGGACGCCGTACGTTCGCCGGGTCTCGGTGGCGATCTGTGGATCATGGGTCTGTGGCTGGCCGGCCTCGGCACGATCCTCGGCGCCGTCAACTTCTTGACCACGATCATCTGCATGCGTGCTCCCGGCATGACCATGTTCCGGATGCCGATCTTCACCTGGAACGCGCTGGTCACCAGCCTCCTGGTGCTGATCATCTTCCCGATCCTGGCCGCGGCGCTGCTGGCGCTCGAGGCGGACCGGCAGTTCGGGGCCCACGTGTTCGACCCGGCCCACGGCGGTCCGATCCTGTGGCAGCACCTGTTCTGGTTCTTCGGCCACCCCGAGGTCTACGTCCTAGCGCTGCCGTTCTTCGGCATCGTCACCGAGATCCTGCCCGTGTTCAGCCGCAAACCGATCTTCGGGTACGTCGGCCTGGTCGGCGCGACGATGGCGATCGCGATGCTGTCGGTCGCGGTGTGGGCACACCACATGTTCGTCACGGGCGCGGTGGACCTGGCGTTCTTCTCGGGCATGACCTTCTTGATCGCGGTGCCGACCGGCGTGAAGTTCTTCAACTGGATCGGCACGATGTGGGGCGGTTCGCTGACCTTCGAGTCGCCGATGCTGTGGACGGTCGGGTTCTTGACGACGTTCCTGTTCGGCGGCCTGACCGGCGTCATCCTCGCCTCGCCGCCGCTGGACTTCCACGTCTCCGACTCCTACTTCGTGGTGGCTCACTTCCACTACGTGGTGTTCGGAACGGTGGTGTTCGCGATGTTCGCGGGCTTCTACTTCTGGTGGCCCAAGATGACCGGTCGGATGCTCAACGACCGCCTCGGCCGAGTGCATTTCTGGCTGCTGTTCGTCGGCTTCCACATGACCTTCCTCGTCCAGCACTGGCTGGGGGTGATCGGCATGCCGCGGCGGTACGCCGACTATCTCCCCGAGGACGGGTTCACGACTCTCAACCAGGTGTCAACCGTCGGCTCCTTCGTGCTGGCGACCTCGACATTGCCGTTCCTCTACAACGTCTACATCTCGCGCAAGGCACCGCTGGTCGAGGAAGACGACCCTTGGGGTTGGGGCCGCTCACTGGAGTGGGCCACCAGCTGCCCACCGCCGCGACACAACTTCGCGTCGATCCCGCGGATCCGCTCGGAGTCGCCCGCCTTCGACCTGCACCATCCGGAGATCGTGGCGATGGAGCACTACGACGACTATGACGAGCACGTCGAGACCGTAGGGGGCGAGCGATGAAGATCGAAGCCTGGATCTTCGGGGTCACGACGATCTTCTTGGTGCTGGTCACGCCGGCGTACTGGTTGATCACCGAAGACTGGACCGGCACCTCGGCCTTGACGATGACCACGCTGCTGGCCGCGATGGTGGCGGCGTACCTCGGCTTCCACGCATCGCGCATGGACGCCCGGCCCGAGGATCGTCGCGATGCAGAGATCGTGGACGGGGCCGGCGAGCTGGGCTTCTTCCCGCCGTACTCCTGGTGGCCACTTTGGTGCGCCTCGTGCCTGGCCACCTGCACCTATGGCGTCGCCATGCGGGCCTGGTGGCTGTTCATCATCGGCGCCGTGCTCGGCCTGATCGCGTTGTGCGGCTGGGTCTTCGAGTACTACCGCGGCGAGCACGCCCACTAGCCGACCCGGCGCGAAATCACGATCCAGACGCGTGAACCGGCGCGAAATCACGATCCAGACGCGTGAACCGGCGCGAAATCACCTTTCGATGGTGTTGACGCGGCCTCGACTGTGCCTTCAGGGAGCCTGAAATCTGCCCTGACGCTCTGCTCCGTCAATTCCTCCACAGGAAGCGGCCCGACCGTGACGCAGCGTGCACCACGAACCCACTGTTGGGGCCATGCCCTACAACGCGATGCGCCTGGTGCCTACTGACTTCGAGCGCCTTCCCCAGGACGTTCCCTTCCTTGGTAGGCACGCGCGCGAATGCGGGCTGACTGCGAGACAGTTGGACTCGTGGACCCGCGCGGGACTCCTCGTGCGCCCGCTACGAGGTGTCTATCACGCAGGTGACATCTCAGACACGCTCGCGCTCCGGTTGGCCTGCGTCAAGCTGCTGGTTCCTTCAGGGGCAGTCGTGACCGATCGCACTGCCGCTTGGCTCCATGGTGCGAGCATGGCGCTCGCGCCGAACGATCACTTGGTCGTCCCGCGTGTGCATCTCTTCCTGACCCCGGGGAATCGTCTTCGTAATGGGATCGTGGCAAGCGGTGAGCGACAGTTGTTGGCGCGAGACTGCCTGAAGTTGGACGGCCTCAGCGTGACGACGGCGTTGCGGACCGCGTGTGACCTCGGTCGCTTGTTGCATCGGGACGCCGCTCTGGGTGCCATGGACGCGCTACACGCGCTGAACCAGTTCAGCATCGATCAATTGATCCGCGAGGAACGACGGTTCAAGGGCTTCCGTGGCGTCCGACAGTTGCGTGACTTGGTGAGTTTGGTTGACGGTCGTGCGCAGTCGCCGGGCGAGAGCGCACTGCGTTTGCGCTGGTACGACGCGGGGCTACCTTTGCCGACGTTGCAGTGCCCGGTGCCAGGTCCTGCTGGTTCGACGTACTTCTTGGACATGGGGCTACCTTGTTGCAAGTTGGGCGCGGAGTACGACGGGGAAGCCTTCCATGGCGAGACGTTCTTTGCTCGAGACTCCGCCCGACGCACGTGGATCACGGAACGCCAGGGTTGGCGGCTCGTAGTGATGGACCGCAGCAATGTTTACGGCCACCGCCAAGACGCCATTGAGATGTTGCGACAGGCGGCCGTCGAAAATCCGAGCAAGTGCTCAGCACACCGATTCTTCTAGGCCAACCGCATCCGCGAGCG
>JAKFXV010000318.1 GCA_021731205.1 Nocardioides sp.
GGCGACGTGCCTTGAGCTCCTCGATGCTCTCTTCGTTCTGTTCCTCTTCGGTCTTGCGTGGTGCGTCGTAGTCAGTCGCCATCGTGGTTCACTCCCGTGAGCTTCTCTACCATGCTTCGTCGTCGCGTGCGGCGCGACGGATTGTGCACGATTGCAGGCCGAAGTGCACATCCCTCGCGGTGGTGTCGCGACAACATCTCGCCTGATGGTCGTATTCCCGGGCTCAGTCGCCCTCAGGTCGCGCTCCGGCGGAAAGAAATCCGGCGCTGACCACCGCGCCCCGGAACTCTTCGAAGCTCTCGGTGGCCGCACACATGAGGAGGGCCAGCCCCCCTGCGCCCGTCACGAGTTCGGTCCTGGCTCCGCACTCGCGCGCCACCAGACCTCCCGCGGAGTGATCCCAGGGGTTCACGCCCTCCTCGACATAGGCGTGGAAGGACCCTTCGGCCACATGGCACAGGTCGAGCGCGCAGGACCCGGTGCGCCGGATGTCGCCGATGCCCGGAAGCAGTCGAGCGACCGCCTGGGCCTGGATCTGCCGGACCGTCCGGTCGTAGTTGAACCCGGTCGCTACCAGGGCTTGGGCCAATGGGCGTCGCACGACGGGGGCGATCGGTGTGCCGTTGCGCCACGCGCCCTGCCCACGAATCGCGGTGTAGGCCGTGCCCGTCGGCACGTGGAGTACGACGCCGGCCAACGCCTGGCCGTCGATCTCAGCGCCGATCGAGACGGCGTACTGCGGGAAGCCGGACACGAAGTTCACCGTGCCGTCGATCGGGTCGACGACCCACACCACACCGCTGGTGCCTGCGTCGCGAGCTCCTTCCTCGCCCAAGAAGCCATCGGTCGGTCGGGAGTCGAGCAACCGGCTCCTGATCAACTGCTCGCTGGCTCGATCGATGTCGGTGACTACGTCGGTGACGGAGGTCTTGGTGGCTGCGACGTTGACCCCGGCGGCTCGACGTCGGGTGATCAGGTCCGCAGCCTCGCGGGCCACGGCCAGCGCCAGGCCCAGCAACCCGGTGCCGTCGCTCACGAACAGCAGCCCACGGCGCAGGTATCCGGGGTGATCTCCCCGTCCCCCCATGAGACCCGCAACGGGGACTCGCCACGCTCCGCTGCGGCCCGCTCGAGCACGAGCTCGCGCACCATCGTCACGAAACGCGGATCGACACCCGGTGTCGCCACTCGAACCGCGATCGTGCCCACGGCCGCGGCCGTTGCGAGCGCCTCGGTGTCGAGGTCGTAGATGACCTCCATGTGATCGGAGACAAAGCCGATCGGCACCAGCACCACCCGATCGACACCCCGGTCGGCCAGCTCCCGGATCCGGTCGTTGACGTCCGGTTCGAGCCAGGGCATCGAGGGCGGGCCCGACCTCGAGCAGTAGGCGAGTTCGTGACCGAACCGACGTCCGGTCTCCGCGTGGACCCTCCGCATCACCTCAGCCATCGCGGCCCGGTGCTGACCCGTATAGGCCTCGCCTCCGGGGCCGCTGGCCCGGTTCATCGACACCGGGATCGAGTGGGTCACGAACAACACCTCCACCCGACTCTCGACACGGTCGTCCGAGCCGACTCTGGCCAAACCGTCCAGTGTCGCGTCGACCACCGGCCCGAGGAAGCCGGGGTGGTTGTAGTAGTGCCGCAGCTTGTCCAGGCGCACGGGCGTTCCCGCAGCGGCATCGACGGCTCCGGCCAGGTCGTGACGATACTGCCGGCAACCGGAGTACGACGAGTACGCCGACGTCACGAAGCAGGCTGCCCTCGTTACGCCGGCCGTTGCCATCTCCCGGACAGCATCGGCGAGGTAGGGATCCCAGTTTCGATTGCCCCAGAACACCGGGAGGTCCAGACCAGCCGCCGCGAAATCGGCCCTGATCGCGGCGAGGAGTGCCCGGTTCTGATCGTTGATCGGTGAGCGCCCCCCGAAGCGGAAGTAGTGCTGGCCGACCTCTGCCAGTCGCTCAGCCGGGACCCCTCTCCCCTTGGTGACGTTCTGCAGGAACGGCACGACATCCTCGGGCTTCTCGGGTCCGCCGAACGAGACCAACAAGACCGCGTCGTAGGGCCGTGGATCGTGATCGGGCATGGCCTCATCGTAGGCTCGCGACGATGTTGTCGCCGTACCGCCGCGTGCTGGCCACCCCGGGTGCGCTGGCGTTCAGTCTGAGCGGCCTGGTCGCCCGGCTACCGATCTCGATGATCTCCTTGGGGATCGTCTTGCTGGTCTCCTCGAGGACCGGTTCCTACGGGTTGGCCGGCTCCGTAGCGGCCACCTACATCCTGGCCAACGCTCTGCTGGCGATCGTGCACGGACGGCTGGTCGACCAGTACGGCCAGACGCGGGTGCTGCCGGTGGTCATCACGCTGTTCGCGGCCGCGCTTGCCGGGTTGCTCGTCGCGGTCGTGGCGGACTGGCCGAGGTGGACCGTCTATGTGATGGCCGCACTGACGGGTTTGGCGCTGCCGCAGGTCGGCTCCTGCGTCCGAGCCCGGTGGTCACACGTGCTCAACGACCCTCGTCAGATCCAGACCGCCTTCGCTTTCGAAGGTGTTGCCGACGAGGTGGTCTTCATTGCCGGGCCCGTCCTGGTGACCGTCCTCGCCACCCTGTGGCATCCTGCGGCAGGTCTGACCACGGCCCTGATCACCGGCGTGCTCGGCACCTTCGTGTTCGCGGCCCAACGCTCGACGGCGCCGCCCGCACACCGCCATCGCGACGCGCCACGCTCCGAGTTCCCCATGCCCTGGCGCGTGGTCGGCACGGTCACGGTGGTCTATCTGGCGCTGGGCTCGCTGTTCGGCGCCGCCGAGGTGGCGACGGTGGCCTTTGCCGAAGCGCGCGGCTTGACGACGTACGCCGGAGTGCTGCTGGGCCTGTGGTCGCTCGGCAGTCTGGTGTCGGGCATCGGGGTGGGGGCGATCAACTGGCGCTCCGGGCCGATCTCCCGGATGCGCTGGGGCGCGCTGGGACTCGTTGTGTCGTTGATCCCGTTCCCCTTCATCGACAGTGCCGTCGTGATGGCCGCGGTGCTGTTCGTCGCCGGTTTCGCCATCTCCCCCACGCTGATCGGTGCGATGTCCCAGATCGAGCGCTCGGTGCCGACCCAACGGCTCAGCGAGGGTCTCGCCGTCGTCCACACCGGGATCGCCGCCGGCATCGCCCCGGGAGCAGCGATCGCAGGAGCCGTGATCGACCGGTACGGCGCCTCGCCGGCGTACCTGGTCGCGCTCGTCTCGGCACTCATCGCGGCGGTCGCAGCCTGGCTCACGCGCGACTAGTCTGCGCGCGTGACCACCACCCGGGTGCGAGATCCGTGGCTCGACAACACGAAGATGATCCTGGTCACCATCGTGGTGATCGGGCATGCCATCGTGCTGATGCCCGGCGGCGAGGTGAAGTCGCGCGTCTACGACCTGATCTACTACGTCCACATCCCCGCATTCGTATTGATCACCGGCTACCTCTCCCAGTCGTTCCGCTACAGCCGCAAGCACCTGCTGGCCCTCGTGACCACACTGCTGGTGCCCTACGTGTTGTTCTCGTTCCTGATGGTCCGCTTCCGGCACCACGTGGGCGGCGAAGCCCTCCTCGATCCGTGGCTCACCAACCCGCGATGGCCGATGTGGTACCTCATCGTCTTGGTGATCTGGCGCCTGGCCACCCCGCTGTTGAAGCTGCACTGGGTGATGGTTCCCATCTCGGTTGCGGTGAGCCTGGCGGCCGGCCTCACCAACCAGGAGCTCTTCGACCTCAACCGGGCGCTGGGGTTGTTGCCGTTCTTCGTGATCGGGCTCCACCTGTCTGCGGAGCGGCTCAGCCTGGTCCGCAAGCCAGGCATGTGGGCGGCGGGTCTGGTCATCGTGGTGGGGATCGTCGTGCTGACCGCGTACACCGACGCCTTGTGGAGCACGCAGTTCCTCTACTACCGCACGGCCTACGACGAGCTCGGCGTTACCCCACTCGAGGGCATGTGGACGCGACTGCGACTGATCGGGGTCGCCCTGGTAGGCATCGTCGGGGTCTTGGCGCTCGTGCCTCATGGGCGGTCGTTCCTGACCGATATGGGCCGGTGGAGCCTGGTGGTCTATCTCTGCCACGGCTTCGTGGTCCGCTGGCTGGACTACCAGGGCTACGAGTCGTGGATGCCGGGAAACGGTCTGCTCAGCCTGCCGATCACGCTGGCCTGGGCCATCCCGCTCGCCCTGCTGCTCGCCTGGGCCCCGGTTGCGGCCCGGTTGAACTATCTGGTCGATCCGTTCGGGTCGATCAAGGCGTGGCGCGCCGCCCGCCTCGACACCGCGGCAAGGTCCGCGGTTTGACCGAATCTCTGGCGTAGGCTCGCGAGCACCGGAGCGGTCCCGGTATGAGCGGGTGGCCCCAGCAGTAGTTCGGCCACAACCGCTTCATGCCACAACCAGTCAGACAGACATCAGGGATGGACCAGATGGCAGGAGCGACACCTACCACGATCCGGCTCAGCTGTGCCGGCGTGAGCAAGGACGGTGCCGAGTTGCTGCTCACCGGAGCCGAAGGTGCCGCCTACACCCTGACGGTCGATGACACCCTCCGCGCAGCTCTGCGCGGAGAACCGGGACGACTCGGCAAGTGGGAGACCCAGATGGACAGCGCACTCCGCCCCCGCGACATCCAGGCGCGCATCCGCGCTGGTGAGTCACCAGAACTGGTGGCCAAGGCGGCCAAGACGACCGTCGAGGCGATCATGCCGTACGCCGGACCGGTGCTGGCCGAGCGTGCCCACGTCGCCGACCGGGCACAGCGGGCCTCCCTCAGAATGGCGCCGCGCCGTGACGTGGAGGCCTCCGCCCAAGTCGGTGGTCGCACTCTCGCGGCAGGTGTGGCCGCCCAGCTCCGCCCGCGTCACATCGACCCGGACACCGTTGAGTGGGATTCGTGGCGACGCGAGGACGGCCGCTGGATGCTCACAGCCAACCTGGCGACCGAGGACGTCTCCGGGGTTGCGAAGTTCGCGTTCGATGCGCCCGGCAACTACGTCACCTGTGAGAACGACCTGGCTCGCTGGCTCGTGGGTGACACCGCCCCATCGTCGACGACGCAGACCGACACGCCTGCCGCGATCGATACACGCGGGGTCGCTGCACCGGCAGCGCCGTTGCACGAGCCGGCCGATCTGTTCGTCGCCGACGACTTGGAGGTGGCCCGGAGGCGACGCAACCAGGAGGCCGGTGAGTCCGCCGCGGCGGCAGAGCTGTTCCCGGCCGAGGAGTCGACGATCGATCTCAGCGACACCGCCGAGAGGATTCGGGCGGCCGAGGTCGAGCCAGCACGGCGCGAGGTGACCAAGACCAAGGGGCGCGCGTCGGTGCCGAGCTGGGACGAGATCATGTTCGGGAAGGGCGAGTAGCCCCCCACCGGCTCAACCGAACGGCAGCGGCTCCACGCCGAGAGAGACCGCACGCGCGCGGGCAGCGGTGAGGTTGCGGCGATGGTGCTGGCGGCACAACACCTCGTAGGCCACCTCAGGCGGTTGATCGCTGGGGGGCGCGACGTCGCCGACGACGATCACCTCACCCTCGGTGACCATCACCCCGTCCTCGGTGCGCGCGTTGTGGGTGGCCCGCGCTCCGCACCAGCACAGTGCCTCGACCTGCAACACCTCGGTGCGATCGGCCAACTCGACCAGGCGGGCGGAACCCGGGAAGAGTCGGGTGCGGAAGTCGGTGAGGATGCCGAAGCAGTAGACGTCGATCTGGAGCTCGTCCACGATCTTTGCCAACGCCTCGATCTGGGTGGGGGTGTAGAACTGCGCCTCGTCACAGACCAGGTAGTCCAGGCGGCCCCCCTGGGTGAGTGTGTCCACGGCGAAGTGCCAGAAGTTGAAGTCGGGAGTCACTTCGAGGGCGTGCTGTTCGAGGCCCAGCCGTGAGGAGACCCGAGCCGCGCCCGCGCGGTCGTGGGCAGTGAAGAGTTGACCGACCTTGCCGCGCGAGGCGTGGTTGAAGTCGGTCTGCAAGGCCAGGGTCGACTTCCCCGCATCCATCGTCCCGGTCCAGAACGTCAATGCCGCCATCGCTTCAGTCCACCAAGACCGGAACCAGCATCTCGTCGGGCGTGAGCGATCCGTGCAGGCCCACGAGCCGGCGTTCGCCGGGAAAGTCGACACTCGAGAAGATCCCGTGGTTGCCCCGACACGCGACCACGACATCGCCGATCCGTGGGGCGACCCGGGGACTCACGTCGCCGAACCAGCCGAGCGCAACGGCATCGTCACGTCCGACAACGACCGCTCGGCCACCGAGGCTCTCGCGCCAGCTCGCCTCGAGATGATCGGCCGCGCCGTCGACGGCGTACAGGTGACGCAGTCGGGCCTCGCCGCCCAACAGGGCCAGCCCGTCGCGCATCCCGGGCAGCTTGTCGATGTCGATCCGTGCCCGATCTGGGCAGTCCACCATCCCGTGGTCGGCCACCACGAGCAGCCTGGCGTGCTCGGGCAGTGCCGCGCGGAGCTGCTGCGCTTGCGCGTCGATGGCGGTCAGCTGGTGGCGCCATTGCTCCGACGCGACGCCGTACCGGTGGCCGACCCAGTCCAGATCCCCTTCGTAGACATACGCCAGGCTGGCCCGGGGCGGGGTCGCTCGCCGATGGACCTCCGTCACCGCGCTCAATCGCTCGCCTAGGCGATCCGCTCCGATGTAATGCGCGCCGCGTTGAGACGCGATGCTCAAACCGCTGCCCTTGAACTCCCGCTTGCTCACGACCCGAACGTCGACCCCGACCGCGCTCAGCCGTTCGAACAGCGTCGGGTGCGGCTGCCAGTCCTCGGGATCGATGGCCTTGTCCCAGTGCAAGGCGTTGAGCAGCTGGCCGGTGCTCGGCACCCGGGTCGTGAAGCCGACCACGCCGTGCGTGCCGGGAGGGAGGCCGGTGCCGAGCGAGGTCAGACTCACCCCGGTCGTGGACGGAACGCTCGCGGTCGCTTGGGTGGATCCGGGCATCAGGCTCGCGAGGTAGGGAGCACACGCGGCGTTGCGCCGTAACAGCTCGGCCCCGAGCCCGTCGATGAGCAGCACGACGTACGCCGACGACTCGGGCAGCCCCCAGCTGGGATCCCCGACCTCCGTCACGCCCAGTGCGACCGCGACGGCGGGGATGGCTTCGGTGAGCGAGCGGCGCCGGTACGCCGGGGGGACGAATCCGGTGAGGACCGGACCCGTCATGCTCCGCGGGTCCGCATCGAGAGTGCTTCGGCGAACGCCAACAGCCGCGTCACGGCAGAGTCGCCGTCGGCTGCCTCCGAGGCTCGCAGCGAGAAGTCGTCAGGCGCCAGCATCCCGGTGTAGCCGTGGTCGGCATCGCACGCGGGATCGGCACATCCGGCCGGCTCGAGATCGATCCTGCTCAACCCACCCCAGCCGATCGTCAGGACCGCTTCGACCGGCGGCGAGACCTCGCTAGCCGTCGGCTGGGTGGCGATTCTCGTCACCACGACCGAGCTGATCGAGGACACGCTGATCGCTTCGGTCGACGTCGAGGTGTAGGGCTCCGGCAACAGGTCGTCGCCAGGGTGCTCGTCGGTGTGCGCGCGCACCAGGCGGGTGGGCGTCAGCACGACGACGGTGAGGTGCCTGCGGACCTCGTCACGTTCGAAGGTGGTCTCGTGATGCACGTAGTACGACACCACCTGCTCGCCGGCCACGGCCGCGAGCACCGCCTCGTTGACGACGTCGGGGTAGTAGCCGGTCAGGTCGATCGCGGCGCGGAGTTCGCGGGCGCGGTCGAGGAACTCGACCTCGGAGGTCGCACGGCTGGGGCCGGAGCTAGGCATGGATGCAGTGTGTCACGCGTCACCCTGAAAGCGTGTCGGCGATGGGCGCGTCCAACCGTCGCGCGAACCAGCCCGCGCGCGAATCCCTGACCGGCTCCACGACGGCGGTGGCACTGAGCACGGCGGCACCAGCCTCGCCCGCGAGCACGAGAGGCAGCTCGAGGGACCGCACCTGGGGCAGGTCGTGCTGCAGTCTGGAGACGGCTCGCACCAGCGTTTCGAGATCGGCGATGTCGACCGGCGGGGTGCCGCGGTAGCCGAACAGCAGCGGGCTCGCCTTCACCGCGCGCACGAGGTCGGCGGCGTCGGCCTCGTCCAGTGGCGGGATGCGGTAGGCCCGATCGCCGAGCAGCTCGGTCAGCGGGCCGGCGAGTCCGAACGACACCACCGGTCCGAACAAGGGATCCTCGACCGTGCCGAGCGACACGGGGACTCCCGGCGGGGCCATCCGCTGGACGACGAACCCGCCGTCGCTCTCCCCGTCGGTCAGCTCGTGCAACGCCGTCCACGCCTCGCGCATGGTCTCGGCCGAATCGACGTTGCGCCACACGTGGGCGAGGTCTGGACGGTGCCGAAGGTGTTCGGCCGTGGCCTTGATCACAACATTCCAGCCCAGTCGCTCCCCCGTCGCGCAGGCCTCCTCCACAGTGGCGACGGGGTGCGCGGGCCAGAGGGTCACGTCGTAGGCGGCCAGCAGTTCGGTGAGCTCTGCCGGGTTGAGTGCACGGCCGGTCACGCTGTCGGCAAGAACCTGCGCCACTATCCGCTTGCCGACCCCGGCTCCGGCTCCCGCCGGGGTGGTTGACGGATCGTTCGTCCGTGCTGTGCGCAACCACACGGCGTACTCGACGACGGCCGCCAGGGCGCGCACGCCGGCCTCCACTCCGGGGTACGACGGCACCGAGCCTCGTCCGGCTGTGGCGCCCGCGACATCGGGCACCCGCAAGAGCTCCGGCAGGCCCTCGACCCCGAGGAACGACGACACGAGCGGCTTGTCGGACTGCTCTCCCACGGCTGCGAGAACGTTGGCGACGTCTTCGCCGGACACGTTGAGCGGCGGGATGTAGACGGCGACAACCGCGTCCACGTCAGGGTCGTCGATGGCCGCGTCGAGCGCGTCCTCGAAATCGTCGGCGGTGGCCTCGGCGCCGAGGGCGACCGACCTGGTGACGTCGAGACCGACCGCGGCGGCGGCATCGGAGGCGAGCAGCCCCAACGCGTGGGAGTTGCCGACCACCGCCACCCGGCGCCCCCGTGGCAGCGGCTGGTGCGCCAACAACTGGGCGACGTCGAACATCTCGTCAAGGGTGTCGACCTGGATCACTCCGGCCTGGCGGAACATCGCGTCGACCGCGGCCAACGGGGGTCCTGACCCGGGCTCGCGGTGGTCGCCGAATTCGTGGTCGACAGGCGTGCCCTGGGTGGTCCGCCCGGACCGGACCGCGACGATCGGCTTGTGCCGCGAGACTCGTCGGGCGATCCTGGAGAACTTGCGCGGGTTGCCGATCGACTCGAGGTAGAGCAACACCACCTCGGTGGCCGGGTCCTCCTCCCAGTATTGCAACAGATCATTGCCCGAGACGTCGGCGCGGTTCCCCGCGCTGACGAACGTCGACAGACCCAGTCCCCGGTTCCTGACCTTCTCCAAGATCGCCGAACCGAGTGCACCGGACTGGCAGAAGAACGCCGCCCGGCCCTGCGGAGCCATGCCCGCAGCCAGGGATGCGTTCAGCGAGACCGCGGGGTCGGTGTTGATCACGCCTAGGCAGTTCGGCCCGATCAGACGCAGACCGTAGGAGCGGGCGAGCCCTACGAGCCGCCGTTGCCGGGCCTTGCCTTCGCCTCCGGACTCCGCGAACCCCGAGGAGATCACGATCAGCCCGTGCACACCCTTGGCGGCACAGTCGAGTACGACGTCTTGGACTGCCTCCGCAGGCACCGCCACCACGGCCAGGTCCACGTCGTCGGGGATGTCGACGACTCGGGCGAACGCGGGCAGCCCTGACACGGCCGCGGCGCCGGGGTTGACGGCGTACACCCGGCCGGTGAAGTCCCCGGTCACGAGGTTGCGCACCAACGCCTGGCCGATCGTGTCCTGCCGTCGGCTCGCGCCGATCACCGCAACCGAGCGGGGGTTGAAGAACGAGTCGATGGAGGCCGCCTCGGCCCGATGCTCGCGGCTGCGCATCAAGCTGATCGCGTCGTCGGTGGGATCGATCGGGAACTCCAGGACGACGATTCCGTCCTCGAGCCCGCTCGTCACGTGGTAGCCGGCCTCCCGGAAGATCTGCAGCATCCGGGTGTTGTCCGGCAGCACCTCGGCGATGAACCGCTCGACCCCACGCTCGCGTCCGGCCTGCGCGAGGTGCTCCAACAACACGTGGGCGATGCCTCGCCCTTGATGTCGGTCCTCCACCAAGAAGGCGACCTCGGCCTCACCCGGACTGACCCGGTCGTAACGGCCGACCGCGATGAGCTGATCGGCGACCAACATCACCAGCGCCACCCGGTCGACATGGTCGACCTCGGTGAACCGACGCAGATCGCTGGTGGACAACTCGGGCATCGGTGTGAAGAAGCGGTAGTACTTCGAGTCGTCGGAGACCCGCGCATAGAACTCCACCATCAGCGTGACGTCCTCGGGGCGTACGGCACGCAACCGGGCAGTGCGTCCGTCGCGCAGGACAACGTCGGCCGCCCAGTGTTCAGGGGCCTCGGTTCGCTCGGCCCGGGCCGGCGCGGGATCGACGCTCACCCGGTGAAACCTATCCTGCGCCGCGCCTGCCCGGCGTGGCCCGGAAGAACTCCATCGGCCACCGGAGAGAATGCCCGGTATGGCTCGTCGTTCCGCTCCGCCACCGCTGCCCGAAGACTTCGAGGAGCACATCCTCGACATCGACGTGGGCGAGGAGATGCGCTCCTCGTTCCTCGAATACGCGTACTCCGTGATCTACTCGCGCGCGCTTCCCGATGCCCGGGACGGGCTGAAGCCGGTGCAGCGGCGGATCCTGCACACGATGAGCGACATGGGCTTGCGTCCCGACCGGGGCCACGTCAAGAGCGCCCGCGTCGTGGGTGAGGTGATGGGTCGCCTGCACCCGCACGGCGACGGCGCGATCTACGACGCGCTGGTGCGGATGGCTCAACCCTGGTCACTGCGGTTGCCGATGATCGACGGGCACGGCAACTTCGGTTCCCCGGATGCCGGTCCGGCTGCCATGCGTTACACCGAGTGCCGGATGGCTGCGCCTGCCGTGGCCATGACCGCCTCGATCGACGAGGACACCGTCGACTTCAAGGCCAACTACGACAGCCGCGAGCTCGAGCCCGTCGTACTCCCTGCCGCCATCCCGAACCTGATCGTCAACGGCACCACCGGTATCGCCGTCGGAATGGCCACCAACATCGCACCCCACAACCTGGTCGAGGTCGTCCAGGCGCTACGCCACCTGATCAAACACCCCGACGCCGGAGTCGACGACCTGATGCGGTTCATCCCCGGCCCGGATCTGCCGACGGGAGGCAAGATCGTCGGCCTCGACGGCATCCGGGATGCCTACGAGACGGGGCGGGGCATCTTCCGGATGCGCGCAACGGCCCGCGTGGAGTCGGTGACTCCACGCCGCAGGGGGATCGTCGTGACCGAACTGCCCTACGGCGTCGGCACCGAGAAGGTCATCGAACGGATCAAGACCCTGGTGCAGGCCAAGAAGTTGCAAGGCATCTCCGACGTGAAGGACCTCACCGATCTGGCCAACGGTTTGCGCTTGGTGATCGAGATCAAGAACGGCTTCAACCCCGACGCCCTGCTGGAGCAGCTCTACAAGTTGACGCCCCTGGAGGACTCCTTCGGGATCAACACGGTGGCCCTCGTGGATGGGCAGCCACGCACCTTGTCCCTGCCCGAACTGCTCAAGGTCTTCCTCGAGCACCGCTTCAACGTCGTGACCCGACGCTCGGCGCACCGGAAGCAGAAGGCGCAAGACCGGCTGCACCTGGTGCTGGGGCTGCTGATCGCGATCGTCGACATCGACGAGGCCATCCAGGTGATCCGGACCAGTGATACGGCGGTGATCGCCAAGGAGCGACTGATCGCCGTCTTCGACCTCTCCGAGGTCCAGGCCGACTACATCCTCGACATGCCCCTGCGCCGGCTGACCAAGTTCTCCCGGATCGAGCTGGAGAAGGAGCAGGCCGAGCTCGAACGCACCATCGAGGAACTAGAGGCGATCCTCGACGATCCCCAGTTGCTGCGTTCGGTCGTGTCCGAGGAGCTGGCCGAGGTTGCCACCACCTATGGGACGCCGCGTCGCACCGTGTTGCTGGAGTCCGCGGGCAGTCCGGTCTCGGCAGCGGGCCCGCTGGAGGTCGCCGACGACCCGTGCTTCGTCTATCTCTCGTCCTCAGGCCTGTTGGCCCGCACGGCGAACGACCAGACACCGGGTGCCGACGGGCCGCGCACGCGTCACGACGTCATCGTCTCGGCGGTGCGCGCGACGGCCCGCGGCTCAGTGGGCGTCCTGACCAGTCAGGGGCGGGTGATCCGCCTGGGCGTGCTGGACCTGCCGACGCTCCCCACCACTGCCAACCATCCGCACCTCCAAGGCGGCGCGCCCGTGGCCGAGTTCGTGGCGCTCGACAACGGGGAGCGTGCGCTGGCGCTCTCGACACTCGGATCGGACGGCCCGGGGTTGGCGCTCGGCACTCGCGACGGGGTCGTCAAGCGCGTCGTTCCCGACGTGCCCAACAACAAGGACTCGTGGGACGTCATTCGCCTGGGCGAGGGCGACGAGGTGGTCGGCGCCGCTGATCTGGTCACCGGTCGCGAGTCGTTGTGCTTCATCACCACCGACGCACAGTTGTTGCATTTCGGCGCCGATCTGGTCCGACCGCAGGGACGCTCCGGCGGCGGCATGGCAGGCATCCGCGTGTCGAGCGGCGAACGGGTGCGCTGGTTCGGAGCACTCGAACCGGCCACGGCGGTCGTCGTGACCGCGTCGGGGGCCGCATCGGCCCTCCCCGGCACCGAGCCGGGTTCTCACAAGGTGACGCGGTTCAGCGAGTACCCCGCCAAGGGTCGAGCCACCGGCGGCGTGCGATGCCATCGGTTCTTGAAGGGTGAAGACACCCTGCTGTACGCCTGGGCCGGGCCGGCTCCGGCACGGGCAGCAGCGGCCAGCGGCAGCCCGGTCGACCTCCCCGAAGCCGACAGCAGACGCGACGGCTCGGGTGTCCCCGGCACCCAACCCCTGTCCGGCTGCGCGGGTCCGGTCTCGGCCGCCGTGACGTTGACCCCCGATCTGGCAGGCTGAGCCCATGACTCACGGCCCCTGG
>JAKFXV010000316.1 GCA_021731205.1 Nocardioides sp.
TGGGAGGGGTCGGGTCGGGCAAGCGCGGCAAGGGTCGACAAGCGCCGGCCAAAGCGAAGAACAAGCGTGTCTCCGGCAACCCGGCCAAGGCGGCCCAGCAGCGTGCGATCGCGGCAGCAGCGGAGAAGAACCGGGCAGACGCGAACCCGTTCGCTCAGCCGGGCGGCGAGGAGATCGACTACGAGAAGGCGGCGGCAGCCCTGGACCTGCCCAAGGACTTCTCGAAGTACCTCAAGTAGGTCGACGTGGGTCGGGGTGAGTCGGTCGGGCGCTAGCGCGCGGCGAACTCCACAACCGAGAGAATCGTGGCTGCGTACACGCACCCGGTGACCATTCCGTAGAGGAAACGCGCCCGATGGCGCAGCTGCCAGAGTTTGATCGCGCCGAAGGTGGAGACGGCTGCACCGAGCAACTGCAGTCCGAGCCCGGCCACGCCCAGCAGGCCTGCGAGGGCGCCGGTGGCCGACACCCCGGGGATGAGGACGTAGGTCAGCAAGCAGCGTACGGCGGTGAGATAGATCCCCGAACGGACCTGCTCCTGTGCCGCTGCGGCGTCGTCCAGCTGGGCGTCCTCGATGGCGACCCCGGGCTCGGACTGGGTGCCCTGACGGGGCGCCTCGTCGTACTCCGCGTCCGTTCCGGCGTCCATTCCAGCAGCGTACTTGGCGTAGCGTCTGGCGAGTGACGGTCCTCCGGTTCGCAGGCACCACGCTCCCCGACGGAGACGTGGGGGAGTTCTTCGTGGCGGACGGGCGAATCACCCTCGAGGCTGTCCCGGATGCCGACCTCGTGGCGACCGGTTGGATCGTTCCGGGTCTCGTCGACGCCCATTGTCACCTGGGGCTCGATGACCTGGGGGCCGTGAGCCGGGCCGAGGCGGAGCAACAGGCGATCATGGACCGCGACGGCGGCGCGCTGCTGATTCGCGATGCGGGCTCCCCGCTGGACACCTCCTGGATGCAGGAGCGGCCCGAGTTGCCCCGACTGATCCGATGCGGTCGGCATATCGCCCGCACCCGGCGCTATCTGCGCAACTACGCGCACGAGGTCGAGCCCGGGGAGCTCGCAGCCACTGTCGCTCGAGAGGCCGCCGCGGGCGACGGCTGGGTCAAGCTGGTGGGGGACTGGATCTCGCGTGATGTGGGCGATCTGATGCCGAGCTTCACGGCCGAGGAGTTCGCGCTGGCGATCGCTACCGCTCACGAGTACGGCGCCAAGGTCACCGCGCACTGCTTCGGAGAGGAAGTGCTCGCGGGCTTGATCGATGCGGGCATCGATTGCATCGAGCACGGCACGGGGCTGACGCCCGAGCTGATCGCGTTGATGGTCGAGCGCGGCACGACGCTCGTACCGACAGTGATGCAGCTGGAGAAGTTCCCCGAGTACGCCGCAGCGGGCGAGGCCCGGTTCCCGGCGTACGCGAGCACGATGCGTCGCCTGCATGCCAGCACCAGACAGACCTTGATGGCGGCCTACGACGCCGGCGTGCCGCTGTTCGCGGGCTCTGACGGTGGCGGGGTGGCTCGCCACGGCAACCTGGCAGGCGAGGTGCTGGCGCTTGCGGAGCTAGGTCTCCCTGCGGCCGAGGCACTCGGAGCTGCCTCGTGGCGAGCCCGAGCCTGGCTGGGCCACAACCCCACTCTGACCGAGGGTGATCCGGCCGACTTCGTCGTCTACGACGCCGACCCGATCCGGGATCTGCGTGTGCTGCAGGCGCCTCGGGTCGTGGTCCTCCGGGGGCGCGTCGTCTACTCCAGGTGACGTCTCGACAGCCAGCAGGTGCCTCGAATTTCGTGGGCGAGCGCGGGTCTGGCAGAATCCGCGCTGAGTTCCGAGTGTGTGGACCCTCTCATCCGCAGCACTCTGACCCCGAGGAAGCCGACCCGGTGCCCCACCTGGCGACGTGCCCTCACCACCACAAGTCCCAAGGAGACACCACACACGTGGCCGTCAAGATTCGTTTGAAGCGCATGGGCAAGATCCGGGTGCCCCAGTACCGCATCGTCGTCGTCGACTCCCGCAAGAAGCGCGACGGCAAGGTCATCGAGGAGATCGGGAAGTACCACCCCAAGGAGGAGCCGTCCTTCATCTCCATCGTGGGCGAGCGCGCACAGTACTGGCTGGGCGTCGGCGCTCAGCCGACCGAGGCCGTCGAGAAGCTGCTGAAGATCACCGGCGACTGGCAGCAGTTCAAGGGACTTCCGGGGACCGAGGGCACGCTGCGCGCCGCCCCCGCGAAGCCGTCGAAGCTCGACATCTTCAACGAAGCGCTCAAAGAGGCGGCGGGTGCACCGAAGGCCGAAGCCGTGACCCGCAAGGCGGCCAAGAAGGCCCAGCCGGCCAAGGAGCCGGCGGCGGAGCCCGTCGTGGCGCCGACTGAGACCGCCGCTGAGACACCGGTTGAGGCCGCTGAGGCGAGCCCCGTAGCGGGGACCCCGGCAGCAGAGACCCCGGCTGCAGAGACCCCGGCTGAGAGTTCCGCAGAGACGGTGGTCGAAGCTACCGAGGCGGCCACAGAGACGGCCGCTGAGGCAGACGAGCCAGCCACCTCTGAGGCCTGAGCATGCTGGCTGACGCACTCGAACACCTCGTCCGCGGCGTCGTCGAGCACCCAGACGATGTGAGCGTTCGGGACAAGCAGTCCAGACGTGGTTCGACTCTGGAAGTGCGGGTCCACCCCGACGACCTGGGCAAGGTCATCGGACGCAACGGCCGCACGGCGACCGCGTTCCGGACCGTCATTTCGGCCCTCGCAGGTCGCAGCGGAGCGCGCATCGACTTCGTGGACGTCGATCGTCGCCGCTAGTCGAGCCGGCGGTCGGTCGCAGCACTACCCTGACCCGGTGGACCGGATCGAAGTCCTGATTGGACGGATCGGCAAGGCGCACGGGTTGCGTGGCGACGTGACCATCGACGTGCGCACGGACGAGCCCGAGCGCCGTTTCGTGGTGGGGTCGCGACTGCACGCGGCCCGGCCCGGCCCGGTGGGTGAACGAACCTCGCTGACGTTGACGCAGGCCAAGTGGCATAGCGGAGTCCTGCTTGCGCGGTTTCAGGAGATTCCTGACCGCAGCGCCGCCGAAGCGGCCCGCGGAATCCAGTTGTACGTCGAACTGGCCTCCGACGAGTCGCCGGAGGACCCGGAGGAGTACTACGACCATCAGCTGGTGGGACTCGCGGCGTACGACGTGAACGGCGCGCCGCTGGGCGAGGTCACGGCCGTGCAGCACGGCGCAGCGCAAGACCTGTTGACCATCCGCACCCCCGACGGCCGGGATGCGTTGGTGCCGTTCGTCAAAGCGCTGGTTCCGGAGGTGGATCTCGCGTCGGGGCGGTTGCAGATCGCCGATCGTCCCGGCTTGGTCACGCCGTTCGCCGACGACACGAAGTCAGGCTGACCATGCGCATCGACGTCATCTCGATCTTCCCCGACTACTTCGCGCCGTTGGACCTGTCACTGATCGGGAAGGCTCGCGAGAGCGGGCTGCTGGATCTCCGAGTCCATGATCTGCGGGGTTGGGCCCACGACCGTCATCGCACGGTCGATGACTCACCCGCCGGCGGCGGTGCCGGCATGGTGCTGAGGCCGGAGCCGTGGGGGGAAGCCTTCGACGAGCTGGACGTCGAGGGGGCCGAGCTGAACCGATCGGTGGTCGTCTTCCCCTCTCCGTCGGGCGTGCCGTTCACCCAGGATCTGGCCGCGGACCTCGCGACCCGCGCTCGGCTCGTGGTCGGGTGCGGACGCTATGAGGGCATCGACCAACGGGTGATCGATCACGTGGCGGGTCGAGCGGAGGTGCTGGAGGTCTCACTTGGGGACTACGTGCTCAACGGGGGCGAGGTCGCGGCCATGGCCATGATCGAGGCGGTGGTTCGGCTGCTGCCCGGGTTCATGGGCAACCCCGACTCGGTGGTCGAGGAGTCGCACGCTGACGGCTTGTTGGAGTACCCCGTCTACACGCGTCCGCGCACGTGGCGCGGTCTGGACATACCCGACGTACTCACCTCTGGCGACCATGGAGCCATCACCAGATGGCGCCAAGACCAGGCGTTGCGACGGACGGCGAGGCGTCGACCCGACCTGATCCACCCCAGCCGGGTCGACGCGGATGAGGAACTCAGGCTGGTGCAGCCGGCCGATGCCGGCGAGCTGCTGACCCTGCAGCGGGCCTGCTGGGTGCAAGAACAGCAGGCCAACCCCGACGTTGACATTCCCGCATTGAGCGAGACCCTCCACGACGTGGAGGAGTGGCTTCGCGAGTGGGTCGTACTCGTGCTGCGACGAGGCGGCCGGTTGGTCGGTGCCGCTCGCGGCCGAACGCACGGAACCAGTTGGGATGTTGGCCGCCTCATGGTGGCTCCGGATCTTCAAGGCCTGGGCCTGGGCCGTCGCCTGTTGGCGGAGATCGAGGCGTGCGCGCCACCCGAGGTCACGACCTACGAGTTGTACACGGGCGCCGGCAGCGCAGAGAACATCCGGATGTACCAGCGGGCCGGCTACCGGCTCAGCGGTTGGGGCGATGCCGGTGAGGTGCCAGGTGCGGTGCGGCTGACCAAGCGCCGCCGCGACTGAACCGGGGCTCGGCCCGGCCCTGTCGATTTCCCCTCCTGTCGATTTCCCCTCCTCTGACTCGCTATGGCAGACTCGTCGGTCGGCCCAGTCGGCCACAATCACGCGAGTATCTCCGTGCGATTGGTGTGCGCACCTGCCACAGGGGGCGCCACACAGTCGGCTCCCACCGGGTCCCCGAAGTCCGCACCACCGAGTCCGTGATTGACCTGTGGCAGTCGCGAGGAGCAGCAATGAGTCGCAACCTAGGCACCGCCGTCGACGATCTCGGCAACTCCCACAAGCGTGACGACCTGCCGGCGTTCCGTGCCGGTGACACGGTCAAGGTGCACGTGAAGGTCGTCGAGGGCAACCGGTCCCGGATCCAGATCTTCCAAGGCGTGGTGATCCGGGTTCACGGCTCGGGCGTCGGGCGAACCTTCACGGTCCGCAAGGTCTCTTTCGGCGTCGGAGTGGAGCGCACGTTCCCTTTGCACAGTCCGATCTTCGAGAAGATCGAGATCGTCACCCGAGGCGACGTACGCCGGGCGAAGCTCTACTACCTGCGCAATCTGCGCGGCAAAGCCGCCAAGATCAAAGAACGCCGAGAGGTCTGAGCGCCGCACGGCCAGTTGGCTGCGGTGTTGGTTAGGCTCGCTGCGTGACTTCCGACGTCGGGGACTCCGCACCGACTCCCAACCCGCCGCCAGACGGATCCGCCAAGGCGCCGGGCAAGTCCAAGAAGCACCTGCCGCTATGGCAAGAGACCATCTTGCTCCTGGTCGTCGCCCTCGGCCTGTCGGTCTTCATCAAGGCATTCTTCCTCCAGGCGTTCTACATCCCCTCGGAGTCGATGGAGCCGGGGCTCATCGTGAACGATCGGATCCTGGTCGAGAAGATGTCGTATTGGGCAGCGGGTGAGCCGGCTCGAGGCGACGTTGTCGTGTTCAAGGATCCGGACAACTGGCTGGGCAGCACACCAATTGGGCCGACCAATCCCGTGGCGCAGGTGCTGGCGAAGGTCGGTCTCTACCCCTCCGGAGGACACCTGGTCAAACGTGTGGTGGGCGTGGCCGGTGACACGATCGTGTGCTGTGACGGCGAGGGCCGGATCAGCGTCAATGGGGTCGCGCTGAACGAAAGTGCCTACCTCAAGGACATCACGACGCTGCAATGCAATGGACCGATGACCAGCACGTGCAAGTGGACCGCCGGTCCGGTGCCGGAGGGGTCGATCTTCGTGATGGGCGACAACCGGGCCAACTCCGCAGACTCCACCGTGCACATGTGCCGCAAGCGCGAGACCGACTGCGTCCCCGGCGCGGAGTTCGTCAGCACCCAGCTCGTGGTCGGAAAGGTGTTCGCGCTGGTCTGGCCGGCCAGTCGAATCAGTCTGGTCCATCGCGCGGACAGCTTTGCCGGGGTGCCTGATGCCAACTGACGCTCCCGACGAGCCGTGAGTGAGCTTCCCCGCGGCTTGACCGTGCGACGCGACGCCGGACTGTACGGCTACGAGAGAGCCCTGCGCCGAGCCGGAATCGACCCGATAGCCGGAGTCGACGAAGCCGGTCGCGGTGCCTGCGCGGGTCCGTTGGTCGCCGGGGCTGCCATCTTGGCAAGCGGCCCTGCCGGGGTGATCCCGGGACTTCGCGACTCCAAGTTGCTGACCGCTGCTGCACGCGAACGCTGCTATGCCGCCATCCTTCGTCGGGCAGTTGCCTGGTCGGTCGTCGTGATCGACGCCGACGAGTGTGATCGGCTGGGCATGCACGTCGCCAACGTCGAAGCGCTGCGTCGCGCGGTCGCGTTGCTCGACCATCGGCCGGCGTACGTCCTCACCGATGGGTTCCCGGTCGACGGTTTGGAGGTTCCGGGCCTCGCTGTCTGGAAAGGTGACCGAGTCGCGGCGTGCATTGCCGCCGCGTCGGTGCTCGCCAAAGTCACCCGCGATCGCATCATGTGCGGGATGGACGCCACGTGGCCGGTCTACGACTTCAAGACGCACAAGGGTTATGTCACCGATGCACACAACGCGGCACTGGGTCGACATGGGCCATCGCCGGTGCACCGGATGCGCTTCGTCAACGTCCGACGGGCCAGCGTGGTGGGGGTCGACGTGGGCGGAGCCTGGGACGACAGAGGGGAGGGGTCGCGGTGAGTGCCGAGGACCTGGAGAACTACGAGACCGAGATGGAGCTCACCCTCTATCGCGAGTATCGCGATGTGGTGTCGATCTTCAAGTACGTCGTCGAGACGGACCGGCGCTTCTACCTGTGCAACCAGGTGGACGTGAAGGCCCGCACCGAGGCCGACGACGTCTTCTTCGAGGTGTCCATGAGCGACGCCTGGGTCTGGGATATGTACCGCCCCGCACGATTCGCCAAGAACGTCAAAGTCTTGACCTTCAAGGACGTGAACGTCGAGGAGTTGGCGCCCCCAGAGATCGACCCTCCGGACGCCTAAGCCCGCGCAGCCCAGATTCCACACCCGGGGCGTGGCCCGGACCGCGTCTCCACAGACCTGTCGGATGCCCCGGCCGGGCACTGCGCTTCGCCGACAGGCTGGCGGCCATGGAGATTCCCACATGACCGCGACCGCGGCTCAACGCAACGCCCTGGGTGCCTACGGCGAGACCCTGGCCGCCCGGCATCTCACCCGTTCCGGCATGGTGTTGATCGACCGCAACTGGCGATGCGACCAAGGCGAGATCGACCTGATCCTTCGAGACGGGGACGTCCTGGTCGTCTGCGAAGTCAAGACCCGGACAACCGACTCGTACGGCGGACCTCTGGAGACGATCTCCGATGCCAAGGTGTCTCGGCTGCGCCGGTTGGCGGCGCGCTGGGTTGCCGAGCGCGGCGTCCACCCCACAGATATCCGCATCGACCTCGTCGGCGTGCTCAGGCCTCGGCGGGGCCCCGCCGAGATCGAGCATGTCGCCGGTGTCGGCTGATGCCGGTCGCAACCGCTCGAGCGGTCTCGCTTCAGGGTGCGGTCGGGCACCTGATCGAGGTGCAGGTCGATGTCTCACCCGGCCTGATCAGAACCGTGCTGGTGGGGCGACCCGACGCGTCGCTGAGCGAGGCTCGGGACCGCTGTCGCATGGCGGTCACCAACAGCGGCCTCGACAAGCCGTTTGCCTGGCCGGCCACCCGGCGGGTGACGATCTTGCTTTCACCCTCGGATCTACCCAAGTCCGGAACCCACTTCGACCTCGCTATTGCCGTCGCGGTGCTCGGAGCCAGTGACCAGCTTCCGAGGAGTTCGCTGGAGGGGACGGGATTCGTCGGTGAGCTGACACTGGAGGGCGGGTTGCGCACCGTGCCCGGCGTCCTGCCCATGGTGCTGACCGCCGCGAGTCACGGGCTCCGACGGATGTTCGTGCCCGAGCCGCAGGCCCGTGAGGCGGCACTGGTTCCCGGCGTCGAGATTCTCGGGATGCGTTCCTTGGCGCAGGTGGTCGCGCAGTTGCGCGAGGTGCCCGTCCCGGAAGCACCCGCGGTCGCCGCCGTGTCCGCAAGCCCGTTGCTCGCCTGGCGGGGCCAAGACCGCGCTGCACAACTCGACTTCAGTGACGTGCTGGGGATTCATGACGCGAGGTTCGCGGTCGAGGTCGCAGCAGCGGGTGGGCACCCCCTCCAGCTCTCTGGGCCGAAGGGTGCGGGCAAGACCACGCTCGCCGAACGTATTCCGTCGATCATGCCCGATCTCAGCTACGAGGAGGCCTTGGAGATCCTGGCCATCCACTCGCTGGCCGGGACACTCGGACCCGAAGCCGAACTTCCGCGGCGCCCGCCGTTCTTCGCGCCTCATCACAGTGCGAGCCGGACGAGCCTCCTGGGAGGCGGTTCCGGCCGGGTTCGCCCGGGCGAGATCAGCCGGGCGCACTGCGGCGTGCTGTTCTTGGACGAGTTCCCGCTCTTCAATGCCGATGTCATCGAGGCCTTGCGCCAGCCGTTGGAGAGCGGTGAAGTCACGATTGCGAGAGGTGAGGAGACGGCTACGTTCCCGGCGCGCGGTCTCGTCGTTCTCGCGTCCAATCCGTGCCCTTGCGGCGACTTCCACCCGGCTGCTCGTGAGAATCGGTGCACCTGCACCGAAGTGAAGCGTCGCGAATACCGACGCAAGATCACCGGCCCGCTGGCGGACCGGATCGACATCGTGCGCCACGTGCTGCCGGTCCAGGCTCATGAGCTCAGCGACCCTATGGCCGAACCGGAGACGTCCGCGATCGTCCGACACCGGGTTGAGGAAGCGCGAGCCACCCAGGCTCGACGCTTCGCCGGGCGTGGGTGGCGATTGAACTCGCACGCACCGGGGCCGGATCTGCGAGCCGAGTGGCCGGTCACCGAAGCAGCGCTGGCTCTGCTCGAGGCGGAGATCTACGCCGGCAGGTTGAGCAGGCGTGGTGGCACCCGGGTCCACCGGCTCGCCTGGACGGTTGCTGACCTGGCCGGGGTCGCCCGCCCCGACCTACCGGAGGTCGATACGGCGCTGCGACTGCGCACGGGGGCGCCGCTCTCGATGGCCGCGCTGGGCAACCGCTGGATCGGCCGCGCCGGATGAGTGACTCCCTGGACGCCGAGCGGCTGGCTCGAGTGGCACTGTGTCGGCTGGCCGAGCCTGGCGATCCACGGCTTGCCGGGCTTGTGGCCGAGCTCGGAGCACAACGCGTGCACGAGCATCTCTCTTCCGAGCGCGATCTGAAGGGCGTGCTTTCGGATGTCGCTGCTCGTCTCGGCGCGGTCGATCCCGGGCGTGAGCTCGATCAGGCCGCGCGATCAGGTCTCAGGTATCTGATTCCCGGGGACATGGAGTGGCCTACGCGCATGGGTGACCTTGCCCGGAGTGTTGCCATCCAAGGTCGTGGTGGCCCACCGCTGGGGCTGTGGGTGCGTGGCCCGGCGAACCTGGCTGAGCTCGATGCCGGGGTGGCCATCGTTGGGTCGCGCTCCGCCACGACCTACGGCGTCGACGTAGCAGCCGAGCTCGGAGCCTCGATCGCGTCCTCCGGGCGGCCGGTCGTGTCGGGCGCGGCCTTCGGCATCGATCAGGCTGCGCATCGAGGCGCGCTAGCCGTTCGTGGTTCGACCATCGCCGTGTTGGCGTGTGGCGCCGACCGTTCCTACCCCTCCGCCCACCAAGGCCTGCTCAAGCACATTGCCGAGTCGGGTGCGGTCGTCTCCGAGGTGGCCCCGGGGGGCGCTCCCACCAAACTCCGGTTCCTTGCCCGCAACCGCCTCATCGCTGCCCTCGCTCGCGGCACGATCATCGTCGAGGCGGCCCTTCGCAGCGGCGCCCTGAACACCGCGAACTGGAGTCTGGGGCTCAATCGCCCGGTGATGGGGATACCCGGGCCGATCACCAGCGCAACCTCGCAAGGCGTCCACGAACTGCTCCGCACCGGCGGGGCGAGCCTCGTCACTCGCGGTGCTGACGCATTGGAGGTGGTGGGCGCCGTCGGGGAGCACCTGGTCGAGCCCGCGCGAGGTGAAGTGCGAGCCAGCGATCGGCTCTCGTTACGAGAGCGTCAGGTGCTCGATGCCGTGCCGGTCGTCCGAGGTGCAGCCGCCGACTCGATCGCCAGAACCGCTGGGATCGGACTCGTCGAAGTGCGCTCGACGCTGACCCGACTTGCCACGGCAGGACTCGCGGAGTTCGCAGACACCGGTTGGCGGCTGACCAGCGAGCCACCCGGCGACGACCACGCCCCCGGCGTAGCGTGATCCTGGTGGCCGGATCGACAGTTGCGAGGGCTCTGCCCACGTGTTTTCTTGAAGTGCTGGAGGCGTACGCCCGGCACCTGACCCTCGAACGCGATCTCGCTCCCCACACAGTGACGGCGTACGTCTCCGACACCCGGCGCTTGTTGGAGCACGCCGCCCTCTTGGGTCAACAACGACTCGACGAGTTGGACCTGCGAACCTTGCGCAGTTGGCTCGCCAAGCAGCAGACGATGGGGCGTTCACGGACCACCTTGGCTCGCCGAGCCACCTCTGCGCGCATGTTCACTGCCTGGTTGCTCAGGACCGGTCGGGTGCAACGCGATGTGGGAGCCGGGCTCGCGTCGCCGACCCCGCACCGCGTGCTGCCCTCGGTGCTCCGTCCTGACGAGGCAAGGTCTCTTCTCGAGTTCGCCCCGGGCCCAGGTGAAGCAGATGCGTCGGCGGCGGTTGCCAGTCGCGATGCGGCGATCTTGGAGGTCCTGTATGCCACCGGAGTGAGGGTCGGTGAGTTGGTGGGGCTGGACCTGTTGGATGTGGATCGCGAACGCAACGTGGTCCGAGTCCTCGGCAAGGGGCGCAAGGAGCGGACGGTTCCGTTCGGCATCCCCGCCGCCAAGGCCCTCGAAGCGTGGTTGACCTCCGGCCGCATCCGCTTTCGCACCGATTCCTCGGGCAATGCCCTGTTCTTGGGAGTTCGGGGAGGACGCATCGACCAGCGCACGGTGCGTCGGATGGTGCACCGGCGCCTGGCTGATGTCCCGGGCGCGCCCGACATGGGTCCGCATGGCCTGCGACACACTGCCGCCACGCACCTGTTAGAAGGCGGGGCGGACTTGCGGACCGTGCAAGAACTGCTGGGTCACGCGTCCCTGACCACGACTCAGCTCTACACCCATGTCACGACCGACCGTTTGCGTCGTGCCTACCAGCAAGCCCATCCGCGCGCCTGAGTCGGCGGGTCCCTCCAGCGGGAGCAGCCGCACGGTGAGCATCCCCAGCAGACCCAAGGGATCGAGGTACACATCGCCCCGCAACCAACCCCAGTGCAGGCAGGCTCTCGGGAAGCAGTGCGAGCCGAACAGCTCCAAGGTCCCCACCGGTTGGCCCGCGCTGACGGCGGTCCCTACCGGCACGGTTGCGGCGACGGGTTCGTACGTCGTCCGGGTCGCCCCATGCTGGACGACGACAACCCCTCTACCCGCTATTCGGCCGGCGAACGACACCACGCCGGGCAGCGCGGACCCGACGCGTTGGCCGAGGCCGCCGCGTAGATCGACCCCGCGATGACCAGGCCCGTACGTCGTCGCGGGTGGCGCGAAGCGGGCGACGATTGCGGGCCGGGGCTCGAGGGGCCAGACACCGAGCTGTTGGGTAGGGCCGGCCAGGACGGCCGGCATCGCGGCGATCAGCGTTGCGAGTGAGGCTGCACGTGACGTCATGACCTGAGCCTGGCGCCGCTCAGCAGTCGAGAGCGGACCCCTCAGGTCAGGTGTGGACCGAACCGGTCCGTCGCCGGCGGGGCGCGTTATCGGGGCCACTGCCCTCGCCGGTCAATCGCCCCGACCCTCACGATTGGGCGGGCGGGCTACGGCTCGACTAGCCTTGAGAGCAGCGGGTCCTTCGGGACTCGACTTCGCACGCTTGCTGACCGCGACGGTGCTCCAGTCCTGGACGCCGGTCACCCGTGGGCGGGAGCTCTCAGTCCTGATGTGAGTCAGGTCGGGCCTCGCGCAGGCGTCAGGGCGTTCGTCGACCGGCGTTCGCATCGAACTGAAAACAACCACGGGTCCCACCGGGGCGGGCGAAGCTCACGCGACGTTCGGCCGGTGGCCCGCACAGGAGATCGTCATGGCAGTCGTCACCATGCGCCAGCTTCTCGAGAGCGGCGTGCACTTCGGGCATCAGACCCGTCGCTGGAACCCCAAGATGAAGCGCTTCATCATGACCGAGCGCAACGGCATCTACATCATCGACCTGCAGCAGTCGCTGTCCTACATCGACCGCTCGTATGCCTTCATCAAGGAGACCGTCGCCAAGGGCGGAACCGTGATGTTCGTGGGCACCAAGAAGCAGGCACAGGGCGCGATCGCCGAGCAGGCGACGCGGGTTGGGATGCCGTACGTCAACCAGCGGTGGCTCGGCGGCATGCTCACGAACTTCCAGACCGTGCATCAGCGCATCAACCGGCTCAAGGAGCTGGACGAGATCGACTTCGAGAATGTTGCGGGGTCGGGTCGCACGAAGAAGGAGCTGCTCCAGATGAAGCGCGAGCGGGACAAGCTCGACAAGACTCTGGGCGGCATCCGAGAGATGACTCGGACTCCCGCTGCGGTGTGGATCGTCGACACCAACAAGGAGCACCTGGCCGTCGAGGAGGCTCGCAAGCTCCGGATTCCGATCATCGGAATTCTCGACACGAACTGCGACCCGGACGAGGTCGACTTCGCGATTCCGGGCAACGACGACGCAATCCGGGCCGTCGGGTTGTTGACTCGCGTGGTCGCCGATGCCGTGGCTGAAGGTCTGAAGGCCCGCGCGGGGGTCAAGACCGCCGAGGGGGAGTCCCCGGCGATCGGCGCCGAGGAACCGCTCGCCGAGTGGGAGGCGGAGCTCCTGGCGACGGCGAACGACGCCCCAACGTCGGATGAGCCAGGGACCCAGGAGCCTGCTGAACCCGCTTCAGCGTTGGCAGCTGATGCTGCGCCCGCGCCTGAGGCGACCGAGGCTTCCCCTGCAGCAGCGGACAGCGTCGTGGAGCAGGCCGCTGCGGAAGCT
>JAKFXV010000249.1 GCA_021731205.1 Nocardioides sp.
GGCGTGGTCGAGGATTGTCATGTGGCTTCGACGCCGCACTGCCTGAATCGGTTCCGAGGTTCGCGCACGACGGTGGAGTTTGCGAGGCTGCACCCGTGAGCGCATCCTCGGCCGGCACCCAGCGCCGATGTGTGGTGATCGGGGGTGGCCTCGCGGGTCTGACGGCGGCGCATGCCCTGGTCTGCGACCCGGCGTACGCCGGCAACGAGGTGCTGCTGGTCGAAGGTACGTCCCGCGTCGGCGGGAAACTCAAACTCGCCGAGGTGGCCGGGGTCGAGGTCGATGTCGGCGCCGAGGCCATCCTCATTCGCCGCCACGAGGGCCTTGCCCTCGCCGTCGAGCTCGGCCTGGACGTCGTGACTCCCGCAGCCGATGCCGCACCTCGGTTGTGGTCACGCGGCCGGCTGCGCCCGTTGCCGCGCACCGTGCTGGGGGTCCCACAGGATCTTCGTGACCTGACCAGCAGTCGGGTGCTGTCCGCCGCCGGGCTCGCCGCCGTACGCCGCGAACTGCAACGAGGTCCGCGCGAACCCACCGAAGCCGATGTCTCGGTCGGGAGCCTGGTAGCTCAGCGGATGGGTGATGAGGTGGTCGACCGTCTCGTCGAGCCACTCCTCGGCGGGGTGTACGCCGGCCGCGCCTACGAGATCTCGGCGCGGGCGGCCATTCCAGGTCTGGTCGAGCAGGCCCGGCACGGCTCGTGGTTGGCTCAGGCAGCCCCCCGCGCGGAGGGAGAGTCGGCCGGATCGCCGTTCGCGGGCATCCGCGGCGGCGTCGCACAGCTCGCCCAGGAGCTACTGCAGGCGGCGTCGAATCGCGGGCAGGGCAGGTTCACCGTGCAGTACGACGCGATCGTGCGCGCTATCGCTCCGACTCAGCAGGGCTTCGTGATCGAGGTGGCCAACCCCGACGGGGTCACCCTGGTGACCGCCGACGACGTCGTGGTGGCGACGCCGCCGGGGGCTGCGGGGCGGTTGCTCCAAGCGCTGGCGCCTGACGCGGCGACCGAACTGTCTCGGATCGAGACCGCGTCGGTCGCGATCGTGACCCTCGCCGTGCCGGCTGCCCGGGTGGCTCACGTGCGATCGTCGGGTTTCCTGGTGCCCCCCGTGGAGCGCACCGGAATCAAGGCGGCGACGTTCTCGTGGGCGAAGTGGGACTGGATTCGGCAGGCCGGCGCCCACGACCGGCCCGATCAGGCCGTTGCGCTGCTGCGCGCCTCGTGGGGACGACACCGCGAGGAGTGGGTGCTCCAACGCACCGACGAGGAGCTGGTCGCGCTCACCCGCGAGGATCTGGCCCGGATCGCCGGCATCGACGCGGTCCCCGTTGCTGCTCAGGTGCAACGCTGGGGCGGAGGCATCCCGCAGTACGCCGTCGGCCATCTCGACCGGGTGGCACGGATCCGTGCCGCGGTCGCCCGAGCGAACCGGGCGGACGGGTCGCGCCTGGCCGTCTGCGGCGCGGCGTACGACGGAGTCGGGATCCCCGCGGTTATCGCCTCCGCCCAGCGCGCCGCAGGCGAGATCACGGGCGGGCGGATGGCGCCCGGACCCGGCACAATGGGGTGATGACCACTCAGGCAGCCCGCACCCGCGAGTTGAACGACACCATCCGCTACACCATGTGGTCGGTCTTCCGGCTGGCGGCGCCGTTCGGTCCGGAGGCTGATCGGCAGGTCGTGGCCGCCCAGCTCGACGACCTGCTCGCGAAACTCGCGGGTGAGGGTGTCGCGCTGCGGGGGGTCTATGAACTGTCGGGCATGCGCGCGGACGCCGATGTCATGGTCTGGTGGCATGCGGCGGACGTCGAGTCGTTGCAGGACGCCTACCAGCGACTCCGGGCGACGGCGTTCGGGCAACGTCTGGAGCCGGTGTGGTCGCAGGTGGCCCTGCATCGACCGGCGGAGTTCAACAAGAGCCACCTGCCCGCCTTCTTGGCGGACGAGGATCCCGGCGCCTATGTCTGCGTCTATCCCTTCGTGCGCTCGTATGAGTGGTATCTCCTCGACGACTCCGAGCGTCGCAGCCTGCTGGCCGAGCACGGCCAGATGGGGCGCGGCTATCCCGATGTGCGGGCCAACACCGTGGCAAGTTTCGCCCTCGGCGACTACGAGTGGATCCTGGCTTTCGAGGCCGACGTCCTGCATCGCATCGTCGACCTGATGCGAGAGCTTCGGGCATCCGGTGCGCGGCGTCACGTGCGCGAAGAGATTCCCTTCTTCACCGGACCCCGGGTGGCTCCGGCTGCGTTGATCGCCCGCCTGCCATGACCACGGGAGACTCAGCCGGGATGAGTCGGGAACCGGACGGCACCCTGGCGCGTCGTACTCGCATGAGTCAGCTGTCGCCGCGTTCGCGCGCGTTCCTCGCCGCCCTGTCCATCGTCCTCGCCGGCGCGCTGGCCGGATGCGGTTCGTCCTCGCCGGACAGCGCCACCGATCCCGGTGAGCCGCCCGGCACTCCGCCCGCGGCCTCGACACCGGATGCCCCGGTGTCCGGGTTCGGCATGGTGCTCGACAAGGGAGACGGTCCCCAGTTGTGCCTGGGCGCGATCGCCGAGTCCTACCCGCCGCAGTGCGGGGGGATCCCGCTGGACGGGTGGGACTGGTCGGCTCGCGACGACTTCGAGGACATCTCCGGGGTGAAGTTCGCGATGTACGCCGTCACGGGCACCTTCGACGGCACCCGGCTCACGGTGACGGAGCCGCCGATCTCCGGCGCGCTCTACGACCCCATGCCGGATCCGACCGTCGGACGCGGCACGTCGACCATCTGCCCCGAACCAGACGGCGGCTGGGCGGTCACCGACCGGGATCGGGCCAACGCGAATGCCCTGGTCGAAGCCGAGCAGGCGGCCTTCGCGCTCGAGGGCTACGTCACCCACTGGACCGATCAGTTCTCCGGACTGGAGATCTCCGTGCCCGAGGACATCAGCCCCGATCCCGACCCGGAGATGGGCGACGACGGCACCCTGGATCCGCTCCGACTGGTCCTCAACGTGCAGGTGTCCGGCTCCGTGACGGATGCGACCTCGGCCATGGAACAGGTGTGGGGCGGAGCGCTGTGCGTGACCAACCCGCGGCATACCGACTCCGAGCTCAACGACATCGCCAGCGATCTCGCAGCCCTCGACCACGTGCTCGGCACGGTTCCGCAGTTCGACCGGGTGCTCGTGGACGTCATCTACGACAACGGTGACCTACAGGCCTACGCCGACCGGGCGTACGGCGAGGGCACGGTCGTCGTGATGTCGGCCTTACGTTAGGTCGTGGGTTCGCGCCACTCGATGAGCTGAACCTGGCCGGGTGAGGTCTTCTCGTCGTTGCCACCATTGACGACGACGAACAGGTCGCGGTCGCCAACTCGCACCGCCTCGACATCGTTGCCGTCTCCGCCGGCCGGCGGGACCGCGTGAGCCGTGTAGCCCGCACCGGTCGGATCCTTGATGAACAGCACATCGTCCGGGTTGGACGACCCCGCTGCCCCGGCCACCAGCCCGTAGACATCCATCAAGCCATCGCCGTTGGCGTCTCCGAGGGCAACACTCCAGCCGTCTGCGCTGAGCGACACCGATCCAAGGCGAGTGGAGCCGGTGCCGATTCCAGTGGGCGTGCCGAGGCGATAGCCGAAGCCGTTGTTGTCCGCGAACACCAGGTCCGGGAGTCCGTCGCCGGTGAGGTCGCCGATCTTTGCGCCGTTCATCAAGGGCAGCCGGACCACGCCGGCTCGGGCCACCTCACGCAAACCCGATCCGGTGTGGCGATGCAGGAACGCGGGCTTGTTCCCGAACGGGATCGTGAACAGGTCGGGCAGCCCGTCCCGGTTCTCGTCCCACGAGAGCGCCAACCGGACTCCGATGTTGTCCTGACTGACGTTGTACTCCGGCGCGCGGCGAAATCCGAGCCAGGCTCCGCTCGCGTCGTCGCCACGATTGATGAAGACCTTGGACTGCTCGTTGTAGGGGTAGTCCGTCGCGTTGTTGCAGGGGTCGGCGGCGTCACGACGCTCCTTCTGAGCACCCACGAAGAGGTCGGGAAGTCCATCTCGGGAGAAGTCCTCGAACAACACGTGCCGACCGCGACTACACGGTTCCCCCACCCCGGCCGAGGTGGCCACGTCCGTGAACACGCCGGGGGACGTCTGCAAGAACAGCTCGTTGTTGATGCTCTCGCCCTTGACTCGGTTGCTGGCGTAGCGACCAGCCGAGCCGTACATGTCCGGCAGGCCGTTGCCGTCCACATCAGCCCAGGCGCACGCGTGCCGGTCGACCAGACCTCCCTGGGGACTCGGGCGGGGCGAGATGATCGTGAACGGATTGGCCGGCGCGGCGGCTGTCCGGGTGAAGGTGCCGTCGCCGTTGTTGCGATACAGCGCTCCCGCGTTCTTCATGTGCAGGCTCGCATGGAAGTCCATCACCCCGTCGACGTTGAAGTCGCCGAGGCACACGTCCCACGACGGGGTCGTGCCCAAGATGATGCCGGCCGCAGCGGCATCGTCGACAACGTTCGGTGAGGCTGACTGGGCGGTGATGGGCGACAGGGCAAGCAGCGATCCCGCCAAGCCGACGAGGATCAAGTGGATCGGGCTACGACGCAGGCAGGATCGGAATCTCATTGGGTGACCGCCAATTCAGCCCGCGATGGGTCAAATGCCGCCGCAGGCGAGAGAGTGAGAGGTGCGGGGGGAAGTGGGGGAAGGTGCCGAGACGTTGCCGAATTGGTGTGCACGCACTACGTGCGCTGGTTGTGTTCGAATTTAGCGGCCCGCGCGCCATCCGCCCGTGACCCGGCCAGCGTGTCGCGCTGATCGCCCGAGCCGAGGCTCCGTGCTAGATCCTTCCGGCGCTGGCGCTCACTGCGCCGGGTTGAGTTTCAGGCTGATCGAGTTGATGCAGTAGCGCTCGCCGGTCGGTGTGCCGTAGCCGTCGGGGAACACGTGCCCAAGGTGAGACCCACAGTTGGCACACCGCACCTCGACCCGCTTCATCCCGTAGCTGGTGTCCTCGATGTACTCCACGGTGTCGACCATCGGCTGGTAGAACGAGGGCCAGCCGCAGCCGGAGTGGAACTTGGTGTTCGACTCGAACAACTCCGCGTCGCACGCCTTGCAGGAGTAGGTGCCGACGGTTTCGGTGTCGGTGTAGTCGCCGGTGAAGGCGCGTTCGGTGCCGGCCTTGCGCAGCACGTCGTACTCCGCGGGAGTCAGTTGCTCGCGCCACTCGCTGTCGGACTTCTCGACCTGATATCCCATGGGTCTCACCGTAGCCCGCACCTCGCGCTGCCCCAAGCAGCGTGTCTTACGGCCCGATAACCACCCGACGACGGCGATACGCTCACCGGCATGGCCAAACCGCCCGCCGTCGAGGTCACCGCTGGCGGCCGAGAGGTGCGGGTCACCAGCCCGGACCGGGTGATCTATGAGGCGACCGAGCTCACGCCGGAGATCACCAAGCTCCAGGTCTGCCAATACTTCGCCGCCATGAGCGAGGTGTTGCTGGAGTCTGTCGGGGATCGTCCGACCGCCCTCGAGCGATGGCCCGACGGCTATCGCGAGGGCATGCGGCTGTCCACCGGGTACGGCGACGATGGCGACGGTTTCTACCAGAAACGGCTGCCGAAGGGCGCGCCGGACTACATCGAGACCGCACGCATCACCTTTCCCAGTGGTCGGACCGCCGATGAGCTGTGCCCGACCGAGCCGGCTGCCTTGGTGTGGGCGGCGCAGATGGGCACCTTGACCTTCCACCCCTGGCCGGTCCGGCGTCTCGATGTCGACCACCCCGACGAACTGCGCCTGGATCTCGATCCGCAGCCCGGAACCACCTTCGCCGATGCCCGAAGGGTTGCCGCCGTGGCTCGAGAACTGTTGGAGGAGCTCGGCCTCAAGGGCTACCCGAAGACCAGCGGCAACCGGGGCATCCATGTCTACCTGCGGATCGAGCCGACCCGCAGCTTCGACGACGTACGTCATGCCGCGATCGGGTTCGGTCGCGAACTGGAGCGACGCGATGGCGGCGTCACCACCGAGTGGTGGAAGGAGCTGCGCGGGGCGCGGATCTTCTTGGACTTCAACCAGAACCTGCGCGATCGCACCATCGCCAGCGCCTGGAGCCTGCGGCCCCGGCCGGGTGCGCCGGTCAGCACCCCGTTGAGCTGGGAGCAGTTGGCGAGGGTGGAGGATCCGCGGGAGTTCAACTTGCTGACGGTTCCGAAGCACCTTGCGGCTGGGAACCCCTGGGCGGACATGGACGACGTGGCCCACTCCATCGATCCCCTGCTGCAGTTGTGGGAGTCGCTACCCGGTGGCGAGATGAACTTCCCTCCCGACTATCCCAAGATGCCGGGCGAGCCACCGCGGGTGCAACCGAGCAAGAAGGTCGCCGAGCACTGGGATGCCGAGGGCAACTGGATCGGGCCCTGAGTTCGGACGCAGACTGTCGCGACGGCTCGGATCACCCGGCCGGACCGAGAACCCGCCCGAGGTCGTAGCCGACGGGTTCCTCCAACTGGTCGTAGTCGCAGGATGCTGGGTCACGGTCGGGCCGCCAGCGCTTGAACTGAGCCGTGTGCCGGAATCGACGGCCTTCCATGTGGTCGTAGCCGACCTCGAGGACTCGTTCGGGGCGCAACGGGACGAAGGAGAGGTCCTTGCCGGCGCTCCATCGTGACTGGGTGCCGGGCACCCGGTCCGGGTTGGCGATGGCCCACTCCGCCCACTCGCCCCAGGGATGGTCCTCGATCGGGCACTCCAGGGCCCGGAGCTCGTCGAGCAATGCGACTCTTCGGGCTTCGGTGAACGACGCCGACACCCCGATGTGCTGCAACCGGCCGTCGGCGTACAACCCCAGGAGCAGCGAGCCCAGCAACGGCCGGTCCTTGGTCGAGTTCTTGTGCAGCCGGTAGCCGGCGACGACGACATCTGCGGTCCGGGCGTGCTTGATCTTCAGCATGCTGCGCACATTGGGTTGGTACGACGCCCCGAGCGGCTTCGCGACGATGCCGTCGAGCCCGGCACCCTCGAACTCAGCGAACCACTGCTCGGCCAGGTTCGTGTCAGTCGTGGCCCGGGTCAGGAGGCACGGCCCGGACAGATAGCCGAGGGCCTCCTCCAGAGCCCGACGACGACCCACGAACGGCTCGTCGAGATAGGACCGGTCAGCCCAGGCGAGCAGATCGAAGGCCACGAAGCCCGCGGGCGTCGACTCGGCCAGCATCGCGATCCTGGATGCGGCTGGGTGAATGCGCTCCTGGAGCACCTCGAACTCCAACCGTTCGCGACCGTCGGGCTGCGGTCGGGCCACGAACAGCTCACCGTCCACGACGCACCGGGGTGGCATTTGCTCACGAACGGCGGCGACCACTTCGGGGAAGTACCTCGTCAGCGGCTTGGTGTTGCGCGAGGCCAACTCCACCTCGTCGCCGTCCTTGAAGATCAGGCAACGAAATCCGTCCCACTTCGGCTCGAAGGACAGTCCGGTGACTCCGCCGACCACGATCGTCGTCGGATCGGGGATGCCCGAGACGCTCTTGGCCAGCATCGGAAGAACCGGGGGCATGACGGGCAGATCCATCCGTGGAATCTAGCGCGTGCCCGACGGTTCGGATCGTCGCTGGATCTCCGGCGGCCTTAGGCTTGGTCAGCTATCCCCGGTTGGTCTGTCGGCAGGGCCCGCCTGACTTTGAATCAGGACAAGCGACGTAGGTTCGACTCCTACCCGGGGAGCGACGGTTCGACACTCGATGACGGGGAGAACGGCTGTGGCGACCAATCAGGCGCACCATCAGGCAACCAACCTGACGGCCATCGTGCTGGCTGCCGGCAATGGCGTGCGCATGCGCTCGAAGACCAACAAGGTGCTGCACCAGATCGCCGGTCGGAGCATGGTCCACCACGTGCTTGAGGCAGTAAGCCAGACCCAGCCACGCAATCTCGTCGTCGTGGTGGGTGCCCAAGCCGAGCAGGTCGGCCCCCATGTCCAGTCGATCGCGGCCGAGAGTGTGTTGGCCCATCAGGAATCCCAAGACGGCACCGGTCATGCGGTGCGGACAGCGGTGGAGGCGTTGCTCGCGCGTCGCCCGGACGCCTTCGAGGGTGAGGACGCGATCGTGATCGTCGCGGCCGCGGACACCCCGTTGCTGCAGGGGGAGACCCTGCGTGGCTTCCTGGCAGAGCATCGGGCAGCCCAATGCGCGGTGAGCATCCTGAGTGGGGTCGTCGCGGATCCGAAGGGGTACGGCCGGATCGTGCGCGACCCGGGTGGCGACGTCCTGGGCATCGTCGAGGAGAAGGACGCCGACGCCTCACAACGTCGCATCGACGAGGTCAGCTCCGGCATCCTCGCGTTCGCCGCGGACTTCTTGGTGGAGGCCCTTCCCTCCCTGGGCAATGACAACGCGAGCGGGGAGTACTACCTGACCGATCTGGTCGGGCTGGCCCGCTCCGCCGGGCTGCTGGTAGGCGCGTTCCCGATCCCCGATCCCATGCAGACCCAAGGCGCCAACGACCGAGTCCAGCTGGCCGCGCTGGGTGCCGAGTTCAACCGTCGCCTGCTGAATCAGGCGATGCTCGACGGGGTGACGATCGTGGACCCGGCGTCGACCTGGATCGATGCCGGTGTCCGCCTGGGCCGAGATGTGCTGATCCGACCGGGGTGCCAGCTCTTGGGCGACACGGTGATCGGCGATGACGTGGTCGTCGGCCCCGACTCCACACTGGACGGGTGCCGGGTCGGTGACCACGCGACCGTGGTGCGCAGCCACTGCCTCCAGGCGCGAATCGCCGCCGGAGCGACCGTCGGGCCGTTCGAATATATGCGACCGGGCACGGACCTGGGGCAGGACGGAAAGATCGGCGCGTTCGTCGAGACCAAGAACGCGTCCATCGGGTCGGGAGCGAAGGTCCCGCATCTGTCGTACGTCGGCGATGCCGAGATCGGAGCGGGAGCCAACATCGGGGCCGGCACGATCTTCGCCAACTACGACGGAGTCGCGAAGCATCGCTCACGCGTCGGCATGCACGCGCGCACGGCCTCCAACAACACGTTCGTGGCGCCGGTCGAGATCGGCGACGGGGCGGCGACGGGCGCCGGCGCGGTGATCCGGCGTGATGTCCCCCCCGGCGCCCTCGCCGTCTCGAGCGGTGCGCAGCGCAACCTGGTCGGCTGGGTCGCTCGACGCTGGCCCGGCTCGGCGATGGCGAAGGCCGCGGCCTCCCGGGCTGCGGCCAAGCACGCAGCTTCCACCGACGTCACAACTCCCGCGAGCGGAGTTGGGCGCGGCGCTCCGGGTGCGCCAGAATCGGGTCCAGGATCCGGCTCAGAATCCGGGGTAGCCGATGCGACGGTGCCGGGGCAGGACACGAGCACAGAGGAGTAGCCCGTGGCGGGAATGAAGAAGACCACCAAGAAGCACCTGATGGTCTTCAGTGGACGAGCACACCCTGAACTCGCGGCCGACGTCGCCGATCTGCTCGGCACCACGCTGGTCCCCATGTCCGCCTACGAGTTTGCGAACTCCGAGATCTACGTCCGCTTCGAGACCTCGGTCCGGGGGTCGGATGCGTTCGTGCTCCAGTCCCACACCGCACCGATCAACGAGTGGATCATGGAGCACCTAATCATGGTCGACGCCCTCAAGCGGGCATCTGCCAAGCGGATCACGGTGGTGCTGCCTTTCTACGGCTACGCCCGGCAGGACAAGAAGCACCGTGGCCGCGAGCCGATCTCGGCTCGGCTGATGGCCGATCTGTTCAAGACCGCGGGTGCGGATCGACTGATCGCGGTGGACTTGCACGCCGACCAGATCCAGGGCTTCTTCGACGGTCCGGTCGATCACCTGATGGCGCTGCCGATCCTCGCCGACTATGTCTACGGCAAGTACGCCGACCAGCCGCTGGCCGTCGTCTCCCCTGACGCCGGACGGATCAAGGTCGCCGAGCGCTGGTCGGCGCGCCTGGGCGGCGTCCCGCTGGCGTTCATCCACAAGACGCGCCGCTCCGATGTGCCCAACGAGACGGTCGCCAACCGGGTCGTGGGCGACGTCAAGGGCCGGATGTGTGTGCTGGTGGACGACATGATCGACACCGGCGGCACCATCGTGAAAGCGGCCGACGCGTTGATGGCTGACGGCGCTGCGGGGGTCATCATCGCGGCCACGCACGCCATCTTGTCCGACCCGGCTGTCGACCGACTCAAGAACAGCTCGGTCACCGAGGTCGTCGTCACCGACACCTTGCCGCTCACGGCGGATCGGTCCTTCGACAAGTTGACGTGCTTGTCCATCGCGCCGCTCCTCTCCCGCGCCATTCGCGAGGTCTTCGAGGACGGTTCGGTGACCAGCATGTTCGATTTCGGAAGCGGCACCCATCGCGGGTAGGCTCCTCCAGTGCCTCGGCGAGGGATTCGGCCGCATGATGTGGCCGGGTCCGTGATCGACAGGGCGGGCTGACACGCCGCGCTGACTCGTTCACGCGGCGTTTCTCACGTCTAGGCGCTCAGCCAGCACCAGCCGCCACGATTCAAGGAGCCCTCAGCATGTCTGCCGAGAAGATCACCGCCGAAGTACGCACCGAGTTCGGCAAGGGCGCCGCTCGCCGGATCCGGCGAGCAGACAAGGTGCCTGCCGTCATCTACGGGCACGGCGCGGCTCCGATCCATGTCACCCTGCCCGGCCACGACACGATGATGGCGCTCAAGCACGGCGGCGCCAACGCGCTGCTGGAGCTGAGCATCGAAGGCAAGGTTCAGCTCGCGTTGACCAAGCAAGTCCAGGTCGACCCGGTCAAGCGGGTGCTCGAGCACGTCGACTTCGTCGCGGTGGTTCGCGGCGAGAAGGTGACCGTCGACATCCCGATTCACCTGGTCGGTGCGGCTGTCCGTGACTCGGTGGTCGTCACGGAGAACGCCACCGTCCAGGTCGAGGCCGAGGCGACCCACATCCCCGAGTTCATCGAGGTCGATATCGACGGTGCCGAGGTAGGCACCCAGATCCTTGCCGGCGAGCTCACCTTGCCCACGGGCAGCAAGTTGCTCACCGACGCCGAGACGCTGATCGTCAATATCACGGCGGCGCAGAGCGCGGAGGCCTTCGAAGCCGACCTCGGTGATGCCGAAGCAGAGGCGGGCGGCGCGTCCGCCGCCGATGCCGTCGCCGCTGACGCACCGGCCGCCGACGGTGACGCCGGGGAGTGACGGCCAGGGCGACGGCGCCTGGCTCGTAGTCGGCCTCGGCAACCCGGGCCTGGGTTACGCCCGCCATCGCCACAACATCGGGTACGCCGTCGTCGACGAGTTGGTGGCCCGCCACGGTGGTGGTGGCAGGCTGCGGGCGCATCGATCCAGGCGTGCCGACGTGCTGGAGACTCGACTCGGCGCTGGCCCGGAGAGTCAACGAGTCGTGTTGGCGAGGTCTCGGACCTACATGAACGAGAGCGGCGGGCCGGTGGCCACGCTGCTCGCGTTCTACAAGGTTCCGCTGGCTCGCCTGATCGTGGTCCACGACGAGCTCGACATCGACTTTCCGACATTGCGGATCAAGTGTGGCGGTGGCGACAACGGCCACAACGGCGTGCGCTCGATCAGGGCCTCCTTGGCCACCGGGGAGTTCCTGCGAGTGCGGGTCGGCATCGGCCGTCCGACGAACGGCCAGCCGGTCTCGGACTTCGTTCTCTCGCCCTATTCGAGTTCCGAGCGGCCGGAATTGCCCGCCCAAGTCTCTCTGGCTGCGGATGCCGTCGAGAGTTTGATTGAGCACGGCTTGACGGCGAGTCAAAATAAGTTCAATTGAGGGTCATTCCAGGCCCTCCGATCCGGACTAGTTCAAAGTAAAGACCTAGTCCGAACTGACTAGTTACTTCGGACTACTTCACGCCGCCCCGACAGGCCGCGTCACACCGCTGGCACCCTGAACAGCCGCTCTGGGCCGAATTTCCGCGCTCACTAGCAGACATTTGTTTCCGAGGTATCCAACTCGCCCTGATTCGCTCTGACCATTTGCAGTCGGATGTTCGTCGTCCAGAGATGGACAGTTCGGACGATTGCCGGTGAACGACCGGGAAACAAGAATTGACCCCAAGAGTCACGCGGGGGTGTGAGGACAGATGGCGGAAATTCGCGCGGTCGCGGGTTCCGATCTGCTGGGGGCAGACGTGGATACCGTTCAGGCATCGGTCGGGTCGTTGACGACCGGCCGGGTGGTCGCGCGCTCAGGCGCGACGCATCTGCGGCAACGTCGCCACCTCGGTCTTGAGATCGCTGCTGTCTGTGCAGCGGTGCTGGTCGTGGGTTGGGTCGTCGCGGCCCCCGTCTGGTTGGCGGTCGCCGCCTTGGCGATGTCGCTGGTGGTCAACTACCACGCCGGCCGCGAAACCCTTCGGCCCGGCCTGCCGCACATCGGTCGCATCCTGCGCGACACCGCCCTTCCCATTGCCCTGTTCGCGACCGCCGAGGCGGCGGGTGCAGTCGATTCCGGGATCCTGGGAGATTCGGTGCTGCTGGTCGGAGCGGCTTCCCTGGTCGGGGTGCTGGCGACCATTGCGCGCCGCCTTCTCAACGGGCCGGTCCGGCTGTTGGTGGTCGGTGACCAGATGGCGATCGCCGGCGCGGCGACGCGGTGGGCGAGCGATCCACGGGTCAAGGTGGTCGGCGCCTTGGTGGTGGAGCCCGAGGCGACCCAGAACCTCGCTGCACCAGAGACCTTCGGAGTGCGCTCGATCCGCGGCATCGACGAGGTCGACGCCTGGGTCGGCACCTGGGGTGCAGACATGGTCGTCGTCTCACCCGGACCGGGCATCACCTCGGCTCAGCTGCGCGAACTCAGCTGGAACCTCGAAGGCACGGGAGCCTCACTGGCGGTCTTGGGCGTGCTC
>JAKFXV010000250.1 GCA_021731205.1 Nocardioides sp.
CCTCGGCACCGATCGGGAGCTGCATGACCAGCGGAGTGGAGTTGAGCCGTTCGACGATCATGTCGACGCAGCGGAAGAAGTCCGCTCCGGTGCGGTCGAGCTTGTTGACGAAGCACATCCGGGGCACGGAGTACTTGTTGGCCTGGCGCCACACGGTCATCGTCTGGGGCTCGACGCCGGCCACCCCGTCGAAGACCGCCACGGCGCCGTCGAGCACCCGCAGCGAGCGCTCCACCTCGGCGGTGAAGTCGACGTGCCCGGGCGTGTCGATGATGTTGATCTGGTGGTTCTTCCACCAACACGTCGTCGCGGCGGAGGTGATGGTGATGCCGCGCTCCTGCTCCTGCTCCATCCAGTCCATCGTGGCCGCGCCCTCGTGAACCTCACCGATCTTGTAGGTGATGCCGGTGTAGAAGAGGATGCGCTCGGTGGTGGTGGTCTTGCCGGCATCGATGTGCGCCATGATGCCGATGTTTCGGACCTTGTTGAGGTCCGTGGTGATGTCGACGGCCACTGCGGTCTCAGTCCCTTACTTGGATCTCGGTGGAGGTAGCGCTGGTTGCGGTTCAAAGCGGGCGGTTGCGAGCGCACGACTTCGTCGTGGACTCGCACGCCTCACCAGCGGTAGTGGGCGAAGGCCTTGTTGGATTCGGCCATCTTGTGGGTGTCCTCACGCTTCTTCACCGCGGCACCGAGGCCGTTGGAAGCATCGAGGATCTCGTTCATCAGTCGCTCGTGCATGGTCTTCTCACGGCGTGCCTGGGCGTAGCCCACCAACCACCGCAGAGCCAGCGTGGTGCTCCTGTTGGCCTTCACCTCGATGGGGACCTGGTAGGTCGCGCCACCGACGCGACGCGACTTGACCTCCAGGGCCGGCTTCACGTTGTCGAGGGCACGCTTGAGCGTCAGGACCGGATCGGTGCCGGACTTCTCGCGGCACCCCTCGAGAGCGGTGTAGACGATGCGCTGAGCAACCTGCTTCTTGCCGTCCTTGAGAACCTTGCTGACCAGTTGCGACACCAACGGGGAGCCGTAGACAGGGTCGACGTCGATCGGCCGCTTGGGGGCCGGACCCTTGCGGGGCATTAGCTCTTCTCCTTCTTGGCGCCGTAGCGGCTGCGGGCCTGCTTGCGGTTCTTGACACCCTGGGTGTCGAGGGTCCCGCGAATGATCTTGTAGCGCACGCCGGGGAGGTCCTTCACCCGGCCGCCGCGCACGAGCACGATCGAGTGCTCCTGCAAGTTGTGTCCCACGCCCGGGATGTACGCCGTGACCTCGATGCCGCTGGACAGTCGCACACGAGCGACCTTGCGCAGAGCAGAGTTCGGCTTCTTCGGGGTGGTGGTGTAGACGCGGGTGCACACACCGCGTCGCTGAGGCGATCCCTTCAGGGCCGGCGTCTTCGTCTTCGACGCCTTGTCCTGACGGCCCTTGCGGACCAACTGATTGATGGTGGGCACCGGGTGGTTCCCTTTCTTTCTTACTCGTCAGGCCCGACGCCGTGTCGGGCACGATGGTGAAGCAATCTGTGCCGTGGTGGTGTTTCGGTGAGCGCCACGCGATCCGGTCACGCAGTCGACCGGTGGTGGGCACCTGCAAACGGTGGAGCGAAGCGGTCTGGCTGGTCCAGACACAAAGAGCGAGATTACTCCGTCGCCCGAGGGGGGTCAAAACGCGGAAACACCGCGCGGGCCACGCCAGGGTGCGTCGACTACGGTGCTGGTGTGCCGCACGACGAACGCAAGACCGAGCACAAGATCGGCAACCGCACCTACATGATCGCCGACGTCGAGCCTCTCGATGGCGACGGCATCCGCACCGTGCAGGTCGGCGCCGCCTTGTGGGTCATCTCGTTCTTGGGGTTGCTCCCGTTCTACGGAAGCCTCGCCGAGACCGGCCGGGTGTGGTGGCTGTGGACCTGCTGGGCGGGTTTCGCGCTCGGTCTGTTCGGCTACGACTGGGCACGGCGCCGACGCAACCGGCGGACGCGGCAAACTCGCCGCCACTGATCCTCCCGACGTGACGAGCTAGATCGGTTCCAGGTCCTCGTGGAGGGTGTCGATCGCGTGATCGGGCAACGGCTGAGGCTGGTTGCGCTTAGCCAAGCGCACCTCGGAGTGGGCGCCGCAGCCATGGTCGAACGACACGATGCGGCCGTCGTCATTGGCGTCGCCGTTGGCGCAGACCCCGAAAAGGTCGTTGAGCGGCCCGGCCAGGTGCACCAGGAACCCACAGGTCGAGCAGGGATGGGGTGCGGACTGGGCCAGCGGAGCCTCCGGGCCGCCCAGGCCGTCGTACCACCGCTCTGCCGCCAGGTCACGGCCCTCCAACGAGAGCGTGCGCACCCGGCCCAGGCCGAGATCGAGCGCAACGTTGCGGATCTGGTCCGCGTCGTCGTCGGTGAGCTCCTCGAGCTCGCCGAAGAAGTACGTCGGAACCAGCCTCGGGTCGTCGTCCTCGACCGGCAGCAGGTCTCCCGGTGACAGATCGCCCGGTTGCACGCGTTCGCGATAGGGGATCCACGCCGGCGCGACGATCGCATCCTCGCCGGGCACCAGCACGATCTCGTTGATGGTGACGTTCTTCTGCCGAGATGCTCGGACTACGGTGACCGACCAGCGCCAACCGACGTAGCCGGCACGAGTGCACGCGAACAGGTGTGTGACGAGTCGTTCGCCCTCGACGTCGAAGCCGAGGTACTCGCCGACGTCGGCGGGCGCGACATCGCCCTCCAAGACCTCGCGTGCCACGTCTGCTGCGGCCACGGCTATGGCATCGGCCTTCGCGCGGGCGGCACGCGGGATCGTCGCAGTCACGACCGAATCATGACTCATCGCGCCTCAGATGTCGCCTCGACGGCAAGCAGGGGAGGCGCTGCCCGCTGATTGTCCACACCGGGCAGGATGGAGCCATGTCGCCTCCGGACCCGGAACCCGCGGAGCAGCCTCGCCGCGCCCCCGGCGCCGTGGGGCGGGGCGCTAGGGCGACCTTTCGCGGCGCCAGCGCCGCCGCCCAGGCCACCCGAAGAGCCGGCGCCTTCACGGTGCGGCAGGCCCGCCGCGCGGCCCAGTCCGAGGGCGCCGGGGACTCTGGCTTGTCCCGGCTCATCGAGCTGCACGCGATCCATGCCGCGGGTGACGCCGCCATCGCGATCTCGCTGGCCGGCACGCTGTTCTTCCAGGTGCCGACCGGGGAGGCGCGTGGTCAGGTCGCGTTGTTCTTGGGGCTGACGATGTTGCCGTTCGTGATCGTGGCGCCGCTGATCGGGCCGTTCCTGGACCGGTTCAACCACGGCCGACGGTGGGCCATCGGCTCCACGATGGCGATCCGGGCGTTCTTGTGCTGGGTGTTGGCGACCGCCGCGCAGGTGGACTCTCGCTGGCTCTTTCCCGCGGCCCTCGGCTGCCTGGTGACCTCCAAGGCGTACGCCGTGACGCGGGCCGCCGCCGTACCACGACTGCTGCCACGCCATCAGACCTTGGTCAAGGCCAACGCCCGAATCTCGCTGGCAGGGGTGATCGGCGCGGCCGTGTCGGCTCCGCTGGCCGGGCTGGCCTCGCTCGCGGGACCCGAGTGGTCGTTGCGCTATGGATTCGCAGTGTTCGTGATCGCCACGATCGTCGCCATCCGACTGCCCGAGCGAGTGGACTCCAGCGTCGGTGAGGGGACGCTGGTGCTGACCGGTGACGCGGACAACGGACATCCCACCCCCAGTGGCCGCTTCCGAATGCGGATTCCCAGCGCAGTGTCGTTCGCGCTCAGGGCCAACTGCGGACCCCGATGGCTGTCCGGCTTCTTGACGATGTTCACGGCGTTCCTGCTTCGTGAGGTGCCGATCGGCGACTACCGCCCCGAGGTGGTGCTTGGCCTGGTGGTCGGCGCCGCCGGCGTCGGCAGCACCCTCGGCATCGCGCTGGCCTCGGTGCTGCGCCAGGTGCAACCGGCGATCACCGTGGTGGCCGCCTTGGTCGCCGATGCCGTGATGGCCGGCGTGGCCGCCATGTTCTTCGGCGTCGCATCCTTGATGCTGCTCGGACTGACGGCCGGATTGGCGCAGGCGTTGGCGAAGCTGTCCCTCGACTCGACGATCCAAGGCGAGATCCCCGAGCAGGTGCAAAGCAGCGCCTTCGCCAGATCTGACACGACCCTGCAGTTGGCGTGGGTCATCGGCGGCTTCGTGGGTATCGCCTTGCCGCTGGTCCCGGGCCTTGGTCTGGGCCTGGCAGCCGGGGTGCTGGCCCTGTGGGCCGCCTTCGTCTTGAGCACCTGGCCGCGGCATCGCCGAGCCGCGACCGCGACCGCGAGCGACGCCTAGAGTTCGAGCTCCCCGGCGAGTGCGCGCAACAACTTCGCCGTCGGCGCGGCGGTCCGGGGATCGGGGTGGCGGCCGTGCCGGTAGCCCTCGCCGAGCCCGTCCAGCAGCCGAATCAGGTCCTCCACGATCGGCACCATCTCCTCAGGCTTCTTGCGCTTGGCCTGCGACTGGTTGCGCGTGATGGAGACGGGTGCGTCGAGGATCCGGACCTGGAGCGCCTGATCGCCGCGGCGACCCTGGGCGATGCCGAACTCCACCCGGGTGCCGGCCTTGAGCGTGGTCACGCCGTCGGGCAGAGCGTCGGCGTGGACATAGACGTCCGGGCCAGCGTCGGAGGACAGGAAACCGAAGCCCTTCTCCGCGTCGAACCACTTCACCTTGCCACTGGGCACGTGCCTGCCTCTTCCTTGTCCGGCTTGCTACGCGGCTCGGATCGGCCACGGAGAACAAGCCTAGGACGTGGGTGCGAAGGCCGCTAATCCAATTCGACCCGGGAAGCGGCCCGGCGCGCTGCTCGCCCGCGCGTCGGCATCCGTTGCGGAGTCAACGACGCAGGTGGCCGATGATGCTCCAGTAGGGGTCGGCAGCGACCTGACTCTTCACCTTGCCCTGGCGCCAGGTGACGAAGGATGCCTTGATCTGCTCGCCGGCGGTGGTCAGGGAGTCGACGTAGAAGTGCAGGGTCCGGGTCCCGCGGGCGGTCTCGTGAGCCACCAGCAGCGCCGAGCGGCCCAGGGCCTCCTCAAGGCCGCTGACGATGTCGTCCAGTACTGCAAGCGCCGCGGGACTGGGCTCCCCGCCGTCGGTGAGATCGATGAACGGCACCACCACGCCGACGTGGCGGTCCAGTTGTGGTGCCAGGGTGGGCATCGGCTTCGCGAGCGCCGCCGCGGTCACCCGGCGGCCGTTGGACATCCCGGAGAAGGTCACCCACCGGGGCTTGCCCACCTCGTCGGTGAGTTCTGCGCGTAGGTCCCGGACGGCGGCGCGGACCGCGTCGAGGGGCGCGACCAATGGCGCTCCGTCACGCGGGTAGGCAACCCGTCCGATCCACAGCCCGGCGTCGCGTTCACCAACGGCGGACTCCAAGATCTGCTTCGCAATCCGGGTGTTGATCTCGTCCAACTGACCGGCGAACACCGGGTGATGCAGGCGTACGTCGAGCCAATCGCCGCGGCGGGCCCAGCTGACCGTGCACTCGTCGAGATCGACCTCGATGCCGTCGACGTCGATGGAGTGGCCGACGAGCTGCCGCACGGCTGGGCGTTGGTCGCCGTACTCCCACGATGTCGTGGGATCGGCGGCGCGCCGCAACCACCGGCGAGCGATGAACAGCATTTCGGGGTTTCCGTTGGCGCTGACCACCAAGCGGTGGTTCGCCTTCGTCCCGGGATGGATCGACCAGGTCAGCCGTGGGTCGATCTCAGCGACGCGCCTCGCCAGTCGCTCCTTGGCCGAGGTTGCGTCCGCCCCCTCCTCGTCGAGAGCCTCGGCGAGCTGGTCGGCGCCCTCCGCGTTCCACCACTTCCAGAACCCCCAGGTCCCGACGTTGGGGTCCACGACGGGCATCTTGGTGCGTCGGAACAGAGCCATGCCGGCCAGCCTAGTTGGCGTGTGTCGGATGTTCCTGGCGGGTTGGCGTCGTTGAGGTGGGTGCAGGGCAAGGCGGAGGAGCGGAGTCGTGCCGGGGGCACGGCGACCGACGACAACGCAGCGATGTGCCTGGCTCGGCGGCGCCAAGCGTCTGAGAACTTCCGACACACGTCACTAGGCGAGGGCCGCAGCTCCCGCGGCGGCGATCTGCTCGTCCTCGGCCACGGTTCCACCTGAAACGCCAATGGCGCCGACTACCGTCCCATCGACCAGCACCGGCAGGCCGCCACCGAACGTCACCAGCCGCTCACGCTGCAGCAGCCCGTCACGCAGCGTCGCGTCGTCGCGCAGGATCCCGGCCCACGCACCGGTCGGCACGCCCAGGAACGACACCACCGAATAGGCCTTGTCGGCAGCGATGCTGACCGCAAGCAATGCGGCACCGTCCATCCGGGCGAACGCCAACGCATTGCCGGCCACGTCGCACACGGCGACATTCACCGGCACCTCGAGCCCGGCCGCCGTCGCAAGAGCGGCGTCGAGGACCGCACGTGCTCCGGCGTACGACAAGGTCGTGAGTGGGCGAACCAGGTCTGCGCCCGGATCTGAGGCCGGTCCGGCTGCCATCGCGACTCCTGGGTTGGGACTAGGTCGTTGGTTGCGCGTCGATCTGCATCACGATCGCCTTGGGTTCGGTGAAGAACTCGCGGCTGAAGTTACCGCCTTCGCGACCGACGCCGGAATGCCCGACTCCCCCGAACGGCGCCCGCAGGTCCCGAATGAAGAAGCAGTTGACCCACACGGTCCCGACCGCCAACTTCGCGGCGACCCGGTGCGCGGTGTGCAGGTTCTCGGTGAACAGCTGCGCGTCGAGGCCGTACGCCGTGTCGTTGGCCAAGGCGATCACCTCGGCTTCGGTGTCGAAGGGGTGGACCACCACGACCGGGCCGAAGATCTCCTCACACACGTGCGGGCTGTCCAACGGCATGTCGACCAAGACGGTCGGCTTCACGAACCAGCCGTCACCCACACCGCCGGTGACCATCCGACCGCCGACCTCGGCGACCGTGTCGACGTACCCCTTCACCTTCTCGAAGTGCTCACGACTGGCGAGCGGGCCGAACTCCGTGGCGGGATCCAACGGATCACCCAACCGCATCGCCTCGGCCTTGGCCACGAACCGCTCCAAGAAGGTGTCGAAGATCGGCCGCTCGACGTAGAGCCGACTGCCCGACAAGCAGATCTGGCCCGCGTTGCGGAAGATCGACTGGATCGACCAGTCCACCGCATTGTCCAAGGCTGCGTCGGCGAAGACGATGTTGCAGTTCTTGCCACCCATCTCGAGCGAGACTGGGGTCAGGTTGTCCGCCGCCGCACGGCTGATCACCTTGCCGGTGCCGCTCTCGCCGGTGAACGTGATGCGGTCCACACGCGGGTCACGGGTGAGCGCCTCTCCGACCGAGTCGGGTCCGTAGCCGTGGACGACGTTGAGAACGCCGGGCGGGAAGCCAACCTCGATGGCGAGTCGCGCGAGAATGGTGGCCGAACTCGGCGTGTCCTCGGCCGGCTTGAGTACGACGGTGTTGCCCCAGGCCAGCGCGGGCGCGATCTTCCACGTCTCGAGCATCAGCGGGAAGTTCCACGGCGCGATGGCGACCACGACTCCGGCGGGCTCGTAACGGGTGTACGCGTGGTGACCGGTGTCCATCGGCAGCGTCTCCGCCATCGCCATCTTGGCGTGGTCGGCGAAGAACCGGAAGTTCATTGCCGCCCGCGACACGTCGTGGTGACACTGGACCAGCGGCTTGCCCATGTCTCGGCTGTCGGCGCGGGCGAGCTCGTCGGCCTGTGCCTCCATAGCGTCGGCGAGTTTGTGCATCAACCCCTGGCGAACGGCGTACCCCAAGCGTGGCCAGGGACCGTCATCGAAGGCCGTGCGGGCCGCGGCCACGGCGGCACGGGCGTCGTCGCCCGAACCAAGTGCGATCTCTGCCCAGGCCTTCTGCGTCCACGGGTTGACGCTCTCGAAGCGCGCGAGGTCGATCGAGTCGACCTCGACCCCGCCGATCACATGGCCGAAGTACTCCAGATCGCTCATCGTTGCCTCCCTCGTCGGACTGCTCAGCCGTCGGCCGACGGCGTCTGCCCCGCCTGGCGCTCGGCGATCGTGACGTCGCCGGCGGACCAGTGGGTCGCAGGCACCTCGCGGATCACGACTCGCACGGACTCGACCGGGGCCGAAACGCTCGCGGCCACGGCGGCCGTGGTGGCCCGCAGCAGCTCCCGGAGTTGGTCGGGGGTGCGGCCCTCCACGAGGGTGATCTCCACCAGTGGCATCAGCCGGCCTCCTTGGGAACTCGCAGTTCGACCTCACCCAACGTTCCGAACCGGAAGACCACCGCCGAGCCGGGCTCGGCGAACACTGCGTCGGTCATCCCTCCGGTCAGCACGATCCAACCGGGTTCGATGGCGAGTCCGCGTTTGGCCAACTCGTTGGCCCCGAGCGCCAGGGCGAGCGCCGGATCGCCGAGCACGGCGGAACCGCGCGCTCTGTCGACCACCACACCATCGACCTCCACCGTGACCGGCTCGTCGACGAGGTCGACCTGGTCGGGGTGCAGGCCGGTCGCGGCTACGACGTACGCCCCCGAGGACGCGTTGTCGGCCACCACGTCTCCGGCCGTGAACTTGAAGTCACGGAACCGGCTGTCGATCACCTCTGCGCCGGCATAGACACCCGCCACGGCCGCTAACGCCTCGGCCGCGGTGACTCCGGGCCCCTCGAGTCGCCGGGCCATGACGAAGACGATCTCCGGCTCGATGCGGGGATGGATCAGCGCGCCCAGCGGCACGGGATCACCCGGCGCGAGCTCCATCGCATCGGTGAGCCATGCGACGAAGGGCGTGTCGACACCCATCCGCTCCTGCTTGGCCTTGCTGGTGAGGCCGAGCTTGAGTCCGGTGAGCCGCTCGCCACGCGCGAGCCGGCGGCGCAGGGTCTCGTCCTGGATGCGGTATCCCGCCTCGACGTCGAGCTCAGGCCAATCGTCGCTGAACTTCACCCGGTCCCGTCGCTCGGCCTCGCAGGCCAACAACTCAGTGGCCACCGTGTCTTCGGTCCAGACGGTCATACCGCTCCTGTGAGTGAGGCCCACGCGGCACGGGCCGGTTCGCGGACCAGCGCCACGGGGACAGGGGTCGCTATCGCTGCACGCTAGAGAACTGCGTCACGCACTCGCCAGTGCGTCCCGCCAGAAGGAACGCAGATGCTTCCTGCAACCGATCGCCGACCGTGGTCGAAGAAGCAGGCAGATCCAAATTCGTCGGAGCCGATCACCCCCGAGCGGCTCCGTGGACCCTGAGGAGATTCACCATGAAACTGCGTGCTCTTGCCCCGGCTCTTGCGTTGGCGTTGACCGCCGCCGTGTTTGCACCCACTCCCGCACACGCCGAGCGCGGCGAGGTCAGCCTGGTCGAGGTGCTCGGTGCCGACGGCACCAAGCTCGACCGCAACTGGAATGACTTCGACATCGTCGAGAAGGCCGCGTTCGCCGTACTTGCCGAGAAGCCGGACAGCCTGGTCGGTGTCTTGGCAACCGGCGATGTGAAGTTGACCGCGTTCGTGCCCACCGACCGGGCGTTCCGACGTCTGGTGCACGACCTGACCGGCAAGTGGGTCAGCGAGAAGCAGGCCTTCGCCGCGGTCGCCGGACTCGGCATCCCCACCGTCGAGGCGGTGTTGCTCTACCACGTCGTGCCCGGAGTCCCGGTGACCTACCGCCAGGCGAAGCAGGCCGACGGGGCCAAGCTCACTACCGCTGCCGGCTCGGCCATCAAGGTCAACGTCCGCAAGGGCCGGGTCTACCTCGTCGACGCCGACAAGGACGACCTGAACCCACGGGTGATCTTCAGCCTGCGCAACCTCAACAAGGGCAACAAGCAGATCGCTCACGGGATCAACCGGGTGCTGCGACCGGTTGATCTCTAGAAACCGCGCGTTCTGAGCGCCACAGCACCACTACTTCGGCCCGTCGCCTCAGCGGCGGGCCGAAGCTGTGCGTGGGCAGGCCCGGGCGACTCAGGCTTGCGGACTGCCGACCTGGATCGTGAGCCCGTCGCCGAGATCGATCACGGTGCCTGGGAAGAGCGGCTCCGGCACGCCCGGGCGCAGCGTGCGCGGACCGAGGCCGGGATGCCTGACGACGCTGCCGTTGGTCGAGTCGAGGTCAGTGGCTACCGCCAAGCCGAGGTCGATTCCTGAGCCCGGGCGGATGTCGAGGTGAGTTGAGGAGATCTCGTGCCCGGGGCTCGGCACCGCCACGACCGTCGCAGCGCCGCCCACCCGATCGGCGTTGGGTGCTCGCCCGATCACGATCGGCGCGAACACCTCCAACTCCTCACCAGTCGAGAAGGTGATCCGAGCGACCGATGAGCCGGGTTCGCCGTACGTCGGCAAGAGCGGCGCGACGGCTTCGGCGTCCGCCGGAACTCCGTCGGGCCCTGCGTCGGGCCCTGCCTCAGCCTCGGGCCCTGAGTCTGGTTCCGCCTCCGGTTCAGGCTCCGGTTCTGCCTCAGCGATCACATCGCCCGGAACCTCCGCGGACTCGGCCTCGTCTGCGCCGGGGGCGTCGGTGACGCCGGCGAACAGCCCCCCGAAGGGCTCAACAGGAGTGGGAGGGGCTGAGTCCCCCTCCGTAGGGATGGGCTCCCCGTCGTCCGAGTCCCCGTCGTCCGAGTCCTCATGCGCACTGTCGTCGTCGTCGTTCGAGGTGTCGTCGTTCGAGGTGTCATCTCGTGAGTTGTCATCGTCCTCGAGGTCGCCCGGATCCAGCGACTCGTCGCTCTCGCCGCTTGACTCCGAGTCAGCGTCGACCTCCGACACGACCGGGAATCCCGACACGTCCGGAACGGGGTTCGCGGCCAAGTCCTGGGGCGTGAGGAAGGCGGCTCCGAAGACCCCGGGCGTCACGGCAGACTCCGGTTCCGGCTCTGGTTCCGGCTCTGGTTCCGGTTCCGGCTCTGGCTCCGGTTCCGGTTCCGGCTCTGGCTCTGGTTCCGGCTCTGGTTCCGGTTCCGGTTCCGGTTCCGGTTCCGGCTCCGGTTCCGGCTCCGGCTCGAGGTCGGGCACGACAGCGAGGACCGGTTCCTTCGGCGCCGGCTCGTCCGATCCCGACTCTTGTGGCTCGTCCGACACCTGTGCGTCGTCGGCGTCGATCAGTTCGTGCGCCGCGAGGGCCAACCCTCCCGGGCCGACCGGGGGCGCATCGGTTCGCGACAGCCGCACCAAGCCGGCACCGATGGTCAATGGTTCCTCATCGTCGGCGTCGCCCACGACCAAACTCAGCCGGCTGACTCCGGTGAGCGTGCGTTCGACCCACGTGGTCGCGCTGGAACCCGCGATCTCGACGGTTCCCGCGTCGGTGTCGAACTCTGCCTGAGCCGCGCCGCGCAGGACGACCTGAGTCGTGTCCTCCGACTGGCTCACCAGCACGAAGCCCGGCAGTTCGCGGAGCCCGGTCGAGATCAAGGCGTCGAGCACCTCGTCGAAACCCGCCCCGTCGTCGATGAGCGCCCACAAGGCTCCGACCCGCGCCTTCTCCGAAGGCGGCAGAAGCACCGTCGCGCTCTCGCCGAAGATGCCGAACCAGGTGCCCGGCAAGTAGGTACGACGAGTGATCGGATCGGTCACGACTGGCCTCCCGGCAGCTGAGGGCGGATGTCACTGGGTGGTGCCACCGCATGATCGTATAGATGAACCGGGGCACGCATCGATGGCGTGAGTGTACGAGAGTGGCAATCGGTCAGGTGGGCTGACGACTACCGTAGGTCGGGTGTCACCCACCTTGCCGAGCGACGACCGTTCGTCTGCCGGCCGATCGCGGGCTCGCACGCTGGCAGAGCAGTTGCGTGGGTGGTCGGACAGTCAGTTGGTGACCCTGCTGCAGGACCGTCCCGACCTCGCGACGCCGGCTCCCCAGGACTCGGCCCACCTCGCCTCGCGAGTCGGGACTCGCGCATCCATCGCCAGGGCACTCGATCACCTGACTCGCACGGAGATCGCCGTGCTGGACGCCGTAGCTCTGGCCGGTCCGATCAGCCCGACCAAGTTGGTGCGGATGATCGCGGCGAACCGAACCTCGATCGAGCAGTCGCTGCAGCGGCTGGTCGAACTGGTCCTGGTGTGGGAGAGCCCGGGTGGGCTCCGCGCGTTGAGCGAAGTGGGCGGGCTCCTCGCCCACAGCACGGGCACGAGCGGTCTGCAGCCGTGGTCTCGCACCCCACGAAGCCCGGAGGATCTCGCATCGGTGTTGACCGGCCTCAGCGAGCGCGCGCGCACCTTGCTCACCCATGTGGTCGACGGCGGCGGGACGGCGACCGCTTCGCCTGAGCAGCGCGGCAAGGGCGCGGATGGACCCGTCAACGAACTCCTCGAGGCGGGACTGCTGCTGCCGCGGACCGGCGGGCTGCACTGGGTTCCCGGTGAAGTAGGCCTGGCCCTCCGCGGAGGCACGACCACCGTCGAGAACGTCGACGCGGCTCCGGGCGTCATGACGACCGACCGGGGAGCGGCGCTGGTGGACCGAACGGCGGCCGGCGCGGCCTTCGACGCCGTACGCCGGGTGGAGGTGCTACTCGACCACTGGGGCACAGATCCCCCGGTCGGTTTGCGCAGCGGCGGGCTCGCCGTACGCGATCTCAAAGCGGCGGCCCGGCTGATCCATGCTGAGGTCTCCACGACGGCGCTGCTGGTGGAGGTTGCTGCCGCAGCCGGGCTGCTCGCCCTGGGCATCGACCAGGACGGGAACTCGGCCTGGCTGCCGACCGACTCGTACGACGCGTGGGCTTGGTGGCCC
>JAKFXV010000158.1 GCA_021731205.1 Nocardioides sp.
CGTTCGCGACCAGATAGCTCGCGATCGCCCAGCCTCGCTGGTTGTTCGCCTCCGTGATCGGGCGCACGAAGATGTCGATCGCTCGCCCCTCGTAGTGGGCCGAACCCTGCATATGCCCCGATGTCACGCCTCCCGGTTGAAAGCCGCCCAGGGCGAGGCCCGGGCCGAAAGCTCGCCTCACATCACGTCGTACGCGACTGGCGGCCTCGGTTAGGCCGGCGTCGTTGAGCTCCGCGGGGTCGTCCGACTCGGCATGTCGGGCTACGCAGGTGAAGGCTCCCGGCCGCGTCTGGCCGGTGAGCGCGGAGGCGAGGATCCGGGCGTCCTCGGCATGGTCCTCGTAGGCCTCGGGGAAACCCGAGCGCTGCACCTGTTGCGCAGCCTCGGTGATCCGCATCGTCGGGTAGCCCTCGACCCGCACCAAGGCGTCGTAGAACGCGTTGGTCGCATAGACGGGGTTCATGATCTGCTGCCGGGTGCCCCACCCCTGCGACGGCCGCTGCTGGAACAGACCCAGGGAGTCCCGGTCGCCGTAGTCGATGTTGTACAGCTTCGATTCCTGGTACGCCGTCGCCAGCGCAATCGATGCGGCCCGCGGCGGCAGGCCACGGCGGACGGCGATCGCGGCGATCAGCGCGGCGTTCTCGGCCTGGGCGGTTTCGAGGTAGACGCTGGTCCCACCCACCGTGGCCACACATTCCTCGGGGTCGGGTGCGGGGCCGATGCCGCGGATCACCACGACCGCCGTTGCGGTCAGCACGACCACCACCGTGGCGAAGGCGATGGCGATTTTGGTGGCGAATGCGGTGGCCCGGGTCATGGGTGGCTGCTTACGGCTGGCTGGTCGGATCAGTCGTTGGCGTGCAGGGCCGCGTTGAGAGCGATTCCCTCGCCGTGCCTGGCCACGGCTTCGACCGCGCCGGTGAGGGAGTTGCGCCGGAACAACACGTTGCTCGCGCCGGAGAGTTCGCTGGCCTTCACCACGTCTCCGGTGGCGACCAGGGTGAGCTTGGTTCCGGCCGTGACGTAGCAGCCGGCCTCCACCACGCAGTCATCGCCCAACGAGATCCCGATGCCGGCGTTCGCGCCGAGCAGACAGCGCTCGCCGATGCTGATCACCTGGGTGCCGCCCCCGGACAGCGTGCCCATGATCGAGGCTCCGCCGCCGATGTCGGAGCCATCGCCGACCACCACACCTGCGGAGATGCGGCCCTCGACCATGGAGGTGCCCAAGGTTCCGGCATTGAAGTTCACGAAGCCTTCATGCATCACGGTCGTGCCGGGCGCCAGGTGTGCGCCCAGGCGGACCCGGTCGCCATCGGCGATCCGCACCCCACTAGGCAGGACGTAGTCGACCATCCTGGGGAACTTGTCGACGCCGTACACCGTGACGTGCCTACCGGTGGCCAGCAATCTCGCGCGGGTCGACTCGAAACCCTCGACGGCACAAGGACCAAGGTTGGTCCAGACGACGTTGGTCAGCAATCCGAAGACGCCGTCCAGGGAAAGTCCATGCGGTACGACGAGCCGGCTCGACAGCAAGTGCAACCGGAGCCAGGCATCGGCTGTGCTCGCCGGCGCCGTGGCGAGGTCGTCGATCACGACGCGCCGCACCTGCCGCGTGACTCCGCGTGCGGGATCGGGCCCTACGAGGCCAGTCAGGTCGGCGGGCGCTTGGCCACCCCCGGGCGCGCCCAATGCAGGGGCGGGGAACCACACGTCGAGCACAGTGCCTGAGCCGTCGAGAGTGGCGAGGCCGTCGCCCCAGGCGGAAGAGGCGGTGGGATTCGTCATGATGCTCGAGTCTACGGCGGCGCGTTTTCCATCCCGGCCCGCGCCCGCCGTACGATGTGGGCTGCCCGACGCACGAGGAGCCGCTCCACATGTCCGACTTGCAGGGGTCCTACCCCCGGGTCTCCCACACCGACACAGCGCCTCAGGGTGTGCCCGCGACTCCCCGCTTCCCGGCGATCGAGGAGGCGGTGCTGGCGTACTGGAAGCGGGACGAGACGTTCGCGGCGAGCGTGGAGCAGCGCCCGGCCACGACCAGCGGTGGGGTCGAGGGCGACAACGAGTTCGTGTTCTACGACGGACCTCCGTTCGCCAACGGCCTGCCGCACTACGGGCACCTGCTGACGGGTTACGTCAAGGACGTGGTGCCGCGCTACCAGACCATGCGGGGTCGCCGCGTCGAGCGACGGTTCGGCTGGGACACTCACGGGCTTCCTGCCGAGCTGGAGGCGATGAGCCAACTGGGCATCAAGACCAAGGAGGAGATCCTCGACATCGGGATCGGAACCTTCAACGACAAGTGCCGAGAGTCCGTCCTCAAGTACACCGCCGAGTGGGAGGCCTACGTCACCCGACAGGCCCGCTGGGTCGACTTCGAGAACGACTACCGCACGCTCAACCCGGACTACATGGAGAGCGTGATCTGGGCCTTCAAACAGCTCTACGACTCGGGCCTGGTCTATGAGGGGTTCCGGATCCTGCCCTATTGCTGGAACGACCAGACGCCGCTGTCGAACCACGAGTTGCGGATGGACGACGACGTCTACCAACTCGTCAGGGATCCCGCCGTGACGGTCGGTCTCCGGTTGAGCACCGGCGAACTTGCCCTGATCTGGACGACGACGCCGTGGACCTTGCCGTCCAACATGGGGATCGCCGTGGGGCCTGACATCGAGTACGTCGTGGTCGAGTCGTCGTTCAGCGGGGCTCGGGAGCGGTACGTCCTGGGCGCGGCGCGGCTTTCGGCGTACAGCAAGGAGCTGACCGACGAGGGCGCAGAGGGGCCGAACGTCGTTGAGCGTCTGCTGGGCCGTGACCTGGTGGGTCGTTCCTACACCCCGCCGTTCAGCTACTACCTGGGCGCGGAGCATGCGCATCGGGTGCTGGCCGGGGACTTCGTGACGACGGAGGACGGCACGGGGATCGTGCACATGTCTCCGGGCTTCGGCGAGGCCGACAAGGAGGCCCTGGACGCGGCGGGTGTCGAGACGGTGGTCCCGGTCGGCGCCGACGGGCGTTTCACCTTCCCGGTGGTGGACTACGACGGCATTCAGGTCTTCGACGCCAACGCGCTGATCATCGACAACCTGCTCGCCGGGACCGGGTCGGTCACGCCCGGCACGGTGCTGTTGCGGCGCGAGTCCTACGAGCACTCCTATCCGCACTGTTGGCGCTGTCGCCGCCCGCTGATCTACATGGCCGTCTCGTCGTGGTTCGTCGAGGTCACCAAGATCAAGGCTCGGATGCTCGAGCTCAACCAGCAGATCACCTGGGTGCCCGAGCACATCCAGGACGGCCAGTTCGGCAAATGGCTGGAGAACGCCCGCGACTGGTCGATCTCTCGCAACCGGTTCTGGGGCTCACCGATCCCGGTCTGGCGCTCGGACGACCCGGCGTACCCCAGGATCGACGTGTACGGCTCGTTCGCGGAGCTGGAGCAGGACTTCGGGGTGCCGGTGACCGATCTGCATCGGCCCTTCATCGATGCGCTGACTCGGCCGAACCCCGACGACCCCACGGGCAACTCGACGATGCGGCGGGTCGAGGACGTGCTCGACGTGTGGTTCGACTCCGGATCGATGTCGTTCGCACAGGTGCACTACCCGTTCGAGAACACTGAGTGGTTCGCGGGGCACTTCCCAGGGGACTTCATCGTGGAGTACATCGGACAGACCCGCGGCTGGTTCTACACCCTGCACATCCTCGCGACCGCGCTCTTCGACAAGCCGGCGTTCTCCTCGTGTGTCAGTCACGGCATCGTGCTCGGCTCCGACGGCAACAAGATGTCGAAGTCGCTGCGCAACTACCCCGACGTGTCAGAGGTCTTCGATCGCGATGGCGCCGACGCGATGCGCTGGTTCTTGATGTCGTCGCCGATCCTGCGCGGCGGCAACCTGGTCGTGACCGAGCAGGGGATCCGTGAGTCGGTACGCCAGGTGATGATTCCGCTGTGGAACAGCTGGTACTTCTTCGCGCTGTACGCCAATGCGGCCGGTGGCTACACAGCAAAGTGGTCGCTCGACTCCACCCAGGTGATGGACCGCTACATCCTCGCCAAGCTGACGGAGTACGTCGATCGGGTCACCGGCGAGCTCGACCGCTACGACGTCGCCGGCGCGTGCGAGTCGACCCAGCGCTTTCTCGACGTCCTGACCAACTGGTACATCCGCCGCTCGCGACCGCGGTTCTGGGCCTCAGAAGGCTCGGCCGGGGTAGACGAGGCGGCCTTCGACACGCTCTACACCGTCCTCGAGGTCGCGTGCCGGGTGAGCGCACCCCTGCTGCCGTTGACGACCGAGGAGATCTGGCGTGGTCTCACGGGGGAGCGTTCGGTGCATCTGACCGATTGGCCCGACGCGGCAGGGTTGCCGACCGACGAGCGGTTGGTCGCCGGGATGGACCTGGCCCGCGAGGTCTGCTCGGCGGGCTCGGCCCTGCGGAAGGCCGCCAACCTGCGCACCCGGTTGCCGTTGGCCGGCCTGACGGTGGTCCTGCCCCGGGCCGAGGCGATGGCGGGCTATGAGCAGATCGTGCGCGACGAGCTCAATCTCAAAGCGGTGACGTTGCTGGACGAGTCCGCCGCCGAGGCGGCGTCGTACGCCGTGGAGCGGAGGCTGGTCGTCAACGCACGGGCGGCCGGGCCGCGTCTGGGCAGGGACGTCCAGACCGCGATCCGTGGATCCAAGTCCGGTGATTGGTCGGTGGACGCCGACGGCACGGTGACGGCTGGTGGGCTGGTGCTGGCCGATGGTGAGTTCACCCTCGACACGATCGCGGCAGCCTCCGACGGCACCACGGCCACCGCCATGTTGCCCGGTGGCGGCTTCATCGTGCTCGACACGGTGGTGACCCCGGAACTTGCGCTCGAAGGTCGGGCCCGCGACCTGATCCGTGCGATCCAGCAGGCCCGCAAGGACGCTGGTCTCGACGTATCCGATCGGATCGACGTGCAGGTCGCAGGTGACGACGAGCTCGCCGAGGTGCTGCGCACCCACCACGAGCTGATCGCGGGCGAAACCCTCGCGGACTCGATCATCCTCACCAAGGCGGTCGCCTCAGATCCCACCATCACCGTCACCGTCAGGGCCTGATCACCGCTCCGTCCCTATCCCCACCTCGTCGTGCTGCGCACGACCCGGTGACCCGTGTCGTGTTCGTGACGTCCCACCTCGTCGTGCTGCGCACGACCCGGTGACCCGTCACTCATGTGCCCACATGGGCGGCGTGTCGAGCTCCGATTGACGGGTCACCGGAGAAGGTGGGTTCGGGTGATTGGATGGGGGTTATGGATCAGCCTGGCGGTGTCATCCTCGACCTGGACGTCGACGTGGTCACGCTGACCGAACAGCTGGTCAACATCGAGTCGGTCAGCAGGAACGAGACCGCGATCGCCGACGCCGTCGAAGCGGCCCTCCGGGGCCGGGACCATCTCGTCGTGACGCGGCGCGGGAACAGTGTCGTGGCACGAACCGAGTTGGGCCGACCCGAGCGTGTGGTCATCGCCGGTCACCTGGACACGGTGCCCGTCAACGGCAACCTCCCAGCCCGCCGCGAATCCACCCCGGCAGGCGGCATCCTGCATGGGCTGGGCACGTGTGACATGAAGGCGGGCGACGCGGTGATCCTGCGGCTGGCCGCCAGCGTGATCGAGCCCACCCGAGACGTCACTTTCATCTTGTACGAAGCCGAAGAGATCGAATCGGAGTTCAACGGGCTACGGCACCTGGCCACGAGTGATCCGGACCTGCTCCAAGCTGACTTCGCCATCCTCATGGAGCCGTCGGACGCGGTGGTCGAAGCGGGCTGTCAAGGCACACTGCGTGCTGAGGTGCGGACCGTGGGTGAGGCCGCACACTCCGCGAGATCGTGGCGTGGCAGCAACGCCATCCATGCCGCAGCCGGGGTGCTGAACAGGTTGGCTTCCTACACGCCGAGGTGCCCTGTGATCGACGGGCTGACCTACCGCGAGGGTCTCAACGCTGTCGGGATCCGGGGCGGCATCGCCGGCAACGTGATCCCCGACGCCTGTGTGATCAGCGTCAACTACCGGTTCGCGCCCGATCGCACGGAGTCCGAAGCCGAGCAGTTCGTGCGGACGTTCTTCGACGGGTACGCCGTGGAGGTCAGCGATGTCGCACCCGGCGCGCTGCCCGGCCTGGGGCACCCCGCTGCCCGAGCTTTCGTTGCGGCCGTGGGCGGAGACGTCAATCCGAAGTTCGGGTGGACCGATGTCGCTCGGTTCTCCGCACTGGGGGTTCCCGCGGTGAACTTCGGCCCCGGCGACCCGATGTACGCCCACCGGGCCGACGAACACGTGGCGATGGCCGACATCGAGAGATGCGAAGAGCAACTGAAGCGATGGTTGGAGGCCTGAGGTGAAGGCGAGCTTGAAGCAGGCTTGGCGCGGGACCAAGCAGAAGGGCCCGATTCTGCTTCGGCGTGCACAGGTCGACGAGGGCACCACCGACCAGCGCTTGCTCGACACGTCCGGTGAAGCGGAGTGGGTGCACTCGGATCCGTGGCGGGTGCTGCGCATTCAGGCCGAGTTCGTTGAGGGGTTCGGCGCCCTGGCCGAGCTCGGCCCCGCAATCAGCGTCTTCGGTTCGGCTCGCACTCGACCGGGCGATCCGTACTACGCCGTTGCCGAAGAAGTCGGCAAACAACTCGTGGCTGCCGACTTCGCAGTGATCACCGGCGGCGGGCCCGGCGTGATGGAGGCCGCCAACAAGGGTGCCAGCGAGGCCGGCGGAGTCAGCGTCGGGCTAGGCATCGAGCTGCCCTTCGAGGCCGGTCTCAACGCCTGGGTCGACATCGGCATCAACTTTCGCTACTTCTTCGCCCGCAAGACCATGTTCTTGAAGTACTCCCAGGGCTTCATCGTGCTGCCGGGAGGGATGGGCACCTTCGATGAGCTGTTCGAGGCACTCACCTTGCGACAGACCGGGAAGGTGACGTCATTCCCGATCGTGCTGATCGGCACCGACTACTGGGTGGGACTGATCGACTGGCTACGTGACTCGGTCGCCGCCACCGGCAAGATCAATCCCGAGGACCTCGACATGCTTCAGTTGACCGACGACATCGGCGAAGCGGTCCAGGCGATGGTCGACGCACGGAGGGTGCGCTCGTGATCTGGCCGTTCGCGATCCTGCTCGTCTTGGCGATGGGAGCCGTCGCGGTGATTGCCGCGGGCCGGGGACAGCCGCTCGCCACGGCGTACGACGACCGCCCCGACGCCCTCGTGCCCGCAGGAGTCCCGCTGGCCCCGACCGACCTGCGAAGGGTGAGGTTCTCGTTGGCGTTCCGCGGCTACCGGATGTCGGAAGTCGACGAGCTGCTCGATCGCTTGGCCCGTCAGTTGGACGACCAACAGCCGGACCACGAATGACACGTTCGCTGCGCTCTTAGGGCACACTCCTTCCGTGCAGTTCCCGGAAGTGGACGTGGTCGTCTACGTCCTCAGCGGCTTGGGCGCCGCGATCATGGCCTGGACCCACCTCGAGCTCGGCAAGGCGAGTGGTCGCTCGTCTCGGGCTGGCGCGGTCAGTGGCCTCGTGACCATCTATGCGACCAGTGGCGTCTTGGCGTTGATCGCGTGGCTGCTGTTCATGGTGTTCCCGGAGGACACCGTGCCTGGCGACTCGTTGGTGGGGATCGTGGGGCTGTTCTTCTGGTGGCTCAGCGCACTGATCGGCCTGCGTCTGGTCACCAGACGCGCACCACGCGGCAAGCATGCCGCCGCCAGCCAGAACTCGGGCTTCGGCTCGCTGTTGTTGGCGCACGTGGTGCTGGTCTGTGTGGTTTCCTATTTCACCTATGTCTATACAACCTCGGCGGTTTAACAGATTCCTCTCGGTCTCGGCAGCACTCACCGGCCTGATGGCCACGACACTCGCGGGTGTCCCGACCGCAGGTGCCGGGCCCTCCCGGGTGGACCACGACGCATCGGTGATGTCCCTGAAACCGTCCGCCAAGATGTCGGCTGCTCGCCCCGCCGTCGTCGAACGGCGCATCCTTGGTCATTCCACGCGGGGCCGTCCGATCAAGGCCTGGCGACTGGGTCAACCCGGCAAGCCCAAGCATGTGGTCATCTCGACGATGCATGGCGACGAGCGGCATACCAAGCGCATCGTGACAGCGCTCCGCGACGGCAAGCCGATCCGCGGGATCGACCTCTGGGTGATTCCGGTCTACAACCCCGATGGCTGGGCCAGGGACACGCGCAAGAACGGTCGAGGAGTCGATCTCAACCGCAACTACCCACGCGGCTGGGTCGACCTCGATGGGCCCTACGAGTCAGGCACCGGCCCGGCCTCGGAGCCGGAGACCCAGGCCGTGATGAGCTTCCTCAGCGAGATCAAGCCGCGCCGGATCGTCAGCTTCCACCAGCCGCTGAACGGCGTCGACGTCGACACCAAGAAGCCGCGTTTCGCGCGCCGCCTCGCGCACGCACTCAGGTTGCCCCGCACCTCACTCAACTGCGGGGGCGTCTGCCACGGCACGATGACCAGTTGGTACAACGCCAACTTCAACGGCGCGGCCCTCACCGTCGAGTACGGCGCCCGGCCGAGCAGGCAGCGGTTACGCGTCCAGGCACCGAAAGCGCTCCTCCGCGTGCTCGGTGGCCGACGCTAGCTTCAGCTCGGGCCAGAGCCCCATCGGGGCGCGCGCTTCTCGAGGAACGCCGCTACGGCTTCGGCATGGTCGCTGCTCGCGCCGGTGTGGTGCATCAGGTCGGCCTCGAACGCCAAGGACTCATCGAAACTGTGCTCGGCGGCGAAGCGGACAGCCTGCTTGATGGCGGCGAGGGCATCGCCGGGACCGTGGGCGAGTCGAGTCGCGAGCTCGGCCGCGACAGGCCCGAGATCCTCGTCGGGTACGACGCGGTTGACCAGCCCGAGGGTGTCGGCTTCCCCGGCTGGGATCGTCCGCGGCAACCACAACATTTCCAGCGCCCTGGCGGGGCCCACCAATCGGGGCAGGGTCCAGCTCGACCCGGTGTCGCACGACAGTCCGACGCCGGCGAAGGCGAGGTTGAATCCGGCGGATGCTCCGGCGATTCGCAGGTCGCAGGCAAACGCCAGGCTGGCTCCGGCCCCGGCGGCCACGCCGTTCACGGCTGCGATCACCGGCTTGTTCATGCTGGTCAGCGTGGCCACGATGGGGTTGTAGTGCTCGACAACGGTGGCGAACACGCCTGCCGGGCCGACGCTGTCAAGGAGCCCGGCGTGCTCCTTGAGGTCTTGGCCGACGCAGAAGGCCCTCCCAGCGCCGGTCAGCACCAGGCATCGGATCGAGTCGTCCGCAGCCACCGACCTGACGGTCTCGCGCAGCAGCGCCTTCGTCGCGAGATCGAGACTGTTGAGCGCCTCGGGCCGATTCAACGTGACGGTCGCGATCGAGTCCGTGACCTCGAGGAGTACGGGCGGGCCGGTCATCTGCCGAGTCTGCCCCATCCGCGGCACAACCCACGGCGCAGGGCGCGGGCAGCCGTCCCACCCAATGCAGACGCGTTCGCCGGGGATAAGGGATAATGCTCCTTGGGCACACGATTTGCGGCGCTGACCGAGACCGCAATGCAGACGGACACACAGGAAGAGGTGCGCGCATGGCGGCCATGAAGCCGCGGACCGGGGACGGGCCGCTGGAGGTCACCAAGGAAGGGCGCGGCATCGTGATGCGCGTTCCGCTCGAAGGCGGTGGTCGTCTCGTCGTCGAACTCAACGCGGACGAGGCTGCCGCCCTCGGCAATGCCCTCAAGGACGTCGTCGGCTGAGTTCCGTGGACGCACAGCGCGTGGCGAGGGAGCTGCCGGCCCAGGTCGCGCCACCGGAGTTCTCCCTGAGTGCGGCCCTGCCCCACACCTTGGGCGATGTCGACGTCGTCGCGGTGCCGATCTTGCCGGGCGACGGCGAGGCAGGTTTGGTCTTGGGTCCCGGTGCCGCAGAGCTCGACCAAGCATGGGGGACGGACCTGCTCGCCCTAGCCGACGAACTGCGGGCGGAGCCGCACGCCGGCGCGCTGACCTGCCTCCCGGTCGAGCGTCCCGACTCCGGCGATGGCCGTCAGGTCCTCGTGATCCTGGTCGGACTGGGCGAGCAGTCGCCCACCGACTTCAGACGAGCCGGCGCCGCGCTGGCACGGGCGTGCGTCGATCGCAACCGAGTAGCCACCACGGTCGCGTCTATTGCCGACGAACCGGGGCTGGAAGCGTTCGTGGTCGGCCTGGTGTTGGGCTCTTTCGGGTTCCACTGGCGCAGCACGGGGCCGGCCGCACGTGCCGCGGGCCATGTGGTGTTGGCCGGGGTCGTGGCTGCCGGTGAGCGGGCTCCTGAGGTGGTTCGGGCCAGGGCGATCGGGCTCGCCGGATGGCGTGCGCGCCACCTGGCCACGGTGCCGTCCAACCTCAAGAACCCCGAGTGGCTCGCCCAGCAGGCGAGGACACTCGCGGCCGAGCACGGGCTGCGCGTCTCGGTCTGGGACGAGCATCAGCTCGCGGCCGAAGGCTTTGGCGGGATTGCGGGTGTCGGGCAGGCGTCCGTCTCGCCGCCCCGACTGATCCGACTGGACTACGACCCGCCGACCGCACCGCGCAAGGACGGCGGCCGGGTCGTCCTGGTCGGCAAGGGCATCACGTTCGACTCCGGTGGGCTGTCGATCAAGCCGGCCGAGGGCATGCTCACGATGAAGCGCGACATGACCGGCGGCGGGGTCGTACTCGCCACGATGGCGGCGCTGGCCGCAGTGGGGTGTCCGATCTCGGTCACCGGCCTGGTGGCCGCGGCCGAGAACTCCATCAGCGGCAATGCGCTACGTCCTGGTGACGTGATTCGACACTACGGCGGGCGCACGAGCGAGGTGACCAACACGGATGCGGAAGGCAGGCTGGTGCTGGCCGACGCGCTGGCGTACGCCGTCGCTCACCTCGACCCGGCGGCAGTCGTCGATGTGGCGACACTGACCAGCGCGATGAAGGTCGCCCTCGGGCAGCGCACCGGCGGCTACTTCGCCAACGACGAAGGCCTTGCCGACCACCTCAGCAACGCCAGCGCGGCAGCGGGAGAACCGTTGTGGCGGATGCCGTTGCATGCCGAGTACGAGGACAAACTGTCATCCAAGATCGCCGATGCCGATAACGCACCCGGCGGCGCCGGGGCGATCACGGCGGCGTTGTTCTTGCAACACTTCGTTGCAGGGGTGCCATGGGCGCACCTGGACATCGCGTCCGTCGGCGACTCCCCTAGCGACTATCACGAGTGGACCGCCGGCCCCACGGGGTTCGGCGCTCGGTCGCTGCTTGCTTGGCTGGGCAGCGCCGACCCCTTGCAAGGAATCGGAGCCCCGGACCGCACGCGGAGTTAGCGCTCGGGAGTCCACTCCTTCTTGGCTACGAGCAAACCGTCACCCACCGGCAACAAGACAGGTACGAGGTCATCGTCGTCAGCGACGGCACGGATCAAGGACCGAATCGCCGTCGTCTCTGGATCTCGCTGGGCCGGATCGGCGACCTTGTCGTGCCACAGCGCGTTGTCGAACACCACGACGCCACCTGGCCGCAACAGCCGCAGGGCCTCGCTGAGATAGGCGGGGTACTCGACCTTGTCACCATCGCAGAAGATCAGGTCGTAGTGGCCGTCGGTGAGCCGAGGCAGCACGTCCAAGGCCGCACCGGCGATCGTGCGGACGCGCTGCGAGGCGACCCCGGCCTCCGTGAAGGACTGTCGGGCCAGTCGCTGATGCTCGGCCTCGATGTCCACGGTTGTCAGCACTCCGTCGGATCTCATCCCGCGAAGCAGCCACAACCCGGAGACGCCAGTGCCGGTCCCGATCTCGACGACTGCGCGCGCATCGATCGCCGAAGCCAGAAAACGCAGCGTGGACCCGCCTCCGGAGCCGATCGGCGAGACACCGACTTCCTCGGCACGGGCGCGGGCCGCGGCGAGCACGTCATCCTCGGCGATGTAGTTCTCGGCGTACTGCCAGCTCGCCGCCTTGACCGGTGTCGGGTTGACCATGGCCGGAGGGTATCGCGTTTCCGGACCGCCGCCGCCAGTTGTCCTGACGCCCCAGCCCCAGGGAGCCGCGGCGGGTGGGGAACAACCGAGGGCACCACGTTCGTTGGACCTGGCAACGGGACCTGCGTTCGGGCATCCGATCGCACCCGCCGCTGCGAAGTACCTGTTGAACAAGCGGGGGACGCGTCAGTTGACTGCGATTCCTGGGCGAGTTCACAGGATCCTCTCAGCAGCCGTTTCTAGCGTGAGGGACCTACTCTGTATCCAAGCCAGCGCTTCCGCACCCGCGGCAGCACACAGGAGGCATCGGTGAACTCCACCGACCAGGTCGCACGGCCCGACGGGCAAGAGTCCGGGGTGCCCACGTGGCACGAGATCGTCGAACGGCACTCCGATCGCGTCTACCGGCTCGCCTATCGCCTCACCGGCAATCGCCATGATGCTGAGGACCTCACCCAGGAGGTCCTCAGCATCATGGCGATTGCCGGTGAGG
>JAKFXV010000160.1 GCA_021731205.1 Nocardioides sp.
CTGCCAGCGCAGCGCCGCCTCGATGGGGTCACCGAAGCGTTTCTCGGAGCCGGCGACGCCCTGCACCAGCTGGACGGCTTGGCCGCCGGCTATGTCGACCGCCGGCAACAGCTGGAGGTACGCCGCCCCTGCGGCGGGTCTGGAGTCGGACACGGGGAACCTTCCTAGAGGGATCTGACCCAGTTGCGCAGCAACGCCGCCCCGGCGTCACCGGACTTCTCCGGGTGGAACTGGGTGGCCGACAGCGGGCCGTTCTCCACGGCCGCGACGAAGCTGTCGCCGCCGTGGTCGGACCACGTCACGAGTGGTGGGCGAGTGCGATTGTTGGTTTCCAGGACCCAGGTCCGCGCGGCATAGGAGTGCACGAAGTAGAAACGCTCAGAACCGACCCCGGCGAAGAGCACCGAGTCGTCGGGGGCGTCGACGGTGTTCCACCCCATGTGCGGGACGACCGGCGCGACGAGGCGTTCGATCGTTCCTGGCCACTCTCCACAGCCGGACGTCACCACGTCGTGCTCGACACCGGTCTCGAAGAGGATCTGCATGCCAACGCAGATGCCGAGCACCGGCCGCCCGCCCGCGAGGCGACGACCGATCACCTCCGGGCCATGGACCGAGCGCAGGCCCGCCATGCACGCCGCGAAGGCACCGACGCCGGGCACCACCAGGCCAGCTGCCTGTTCCGCGATCTGTCGATCCGAGGTGAGCGTGACCACTGCACCGGCGCGCTCGAGTGCGCGCACGGCGGAGCGCAGATTCCCCGACCCGTAGTCGAGGATCGCAACCGACTTCACTGCCAGCGCGCCTTCACCTCAGAGTGTGCCCTTGGTGGACGGCACTCCGGTCTCGCGCGGGTCGAGTGCGATGGCGTCGCGGAAGGCCCGGGCGAACGCCTTGAACTGTGCCTCCACCAGGTGGTGCGGATCACGCGACGACAGCACCCGGATGTGGAGGGCGACCTGGGCGTGGAACGCCAACGTCTCGAAGACATGCCGGGTGAGTGACCCCGCATAGTCGCCACCGATCACGGCGTACTCCTGGCCGGCCGGTTCCCCGACGTGCACACAGTAGGGGCGGCCCGAGACGTCCACCGCGCATTGCACCAGCGCCTCGTCGAGGGGCACGAGCGCATCGCCGAAGCGCCGGATGCCGACCTTCTCGCCCAACGCCTCGCGCAGCGCCTGGCCCAAGACGATCGCGGTGTCCTCGACACTGTGATGGGCGTCGATGTGCGTGTCACCGACCGTCTGAACGGTCAGATCGAGCAGCGCGTGGCGGGCGAAGGAGTGCAGCATGTGGTCGAAGAACCCGACTCCGGTCGAGATGTCCGCCTGACCGGTGCCGTCGAGATCAAGCTCGATCCGGACCTTCGACTCCTTGGTCTCGCGGACCAGGGTCGCCATCCTGCTCATGCGTCCTCCTGATGAGCTCGCAGTTCGAGCGCAACCTGGCGCTCTCGCGCATCGCTCATGCTTCCTCCTCGGCCCTGAGGTCGAGCACCTCGCTCAGGGCCTTCCTGAATGCCGTCATCTCCATCGGCGTGCCGATCGACACGCGCAACCAACCGTCCGGACCGGTCTCGCGGATCAAGACACCACGGTCGCACAACGCCTGCCAGATCGCATGCCGATTGTCGAAGGTTCCGAACAGCACGAAGTTCGCGTCGCTATCGGCGACCCGCAGCCCGCCGGCGCGTAGCCAGTCGACCAGCCGGTCGCGCTCGGCCCGCAGTTCGTCGACCCTGGCCAACATCTCCGGCGCGTGCCGCAGCGCGACCAGAGCGACCGCCTGGGTGGTCGCCGACAGGTGGTAGGGAAGTCTCACGATCCGGGCCGCGTCACAGATCTCGCGGGCCGCCGCGAAGTAGCCCAGGCGCGCTCCGGCCAGGCCGAACGCTTTGCTCATCGTGCGAGCCACGACCAGGTTGCGATGGGTCGCCAGCAAGGTGAGCGCGCTCGGCGTGCCCGTGCGCCGGAACTCGGCGTACGCCTCGTCGATGACGACCACCGCGCTCGGTGCTGCGTCACACAGGGCCGAGACGACCTCGAGGGGCAGCGCCGTCCCGGTGGGGTTGTTGGGCGATGGCAGCAACACCAGCGACGGGGCCTGCTCGGCGATCAGCGCCAGAGCCGACGCGGTCTCGACGGAGAAGTCGGAGGCTCGATGCCCTTCGACCCAGGTCGTCATCGTGTCGCGGGCGTACTCGGGGTACATCGAGTACGTCGGAGCGAACGACACGGCTGTGCGACCTGGACCGCCGAAGGCCTGGAGCAGGTGGAGCATGACCTCGTTGGACCCGTTGGCCGCCCAGATCTGCTCGGGTGCGAACGCTGTTCCCGTTTCCCGGCCGAGGTAGGCGGCCAGCTCGGTGCGAAGCGCGGTGAACTCGCGGTCCGGATAGCGATTGAGGGTCGTCGCGGCGTCGAACACGGCCCGAGCCATCTCCTCGGCAATTGCCGGGCTCGGGCCGTAGGGGACCTCGTTGACGTTCAGCTGGACCGGCAGGTCGAGTTGGGGAGCCCCGTAGGGCACGCAGTCGCGTAGCTCGCGGCGCAGGGGTGGCCAGGGAACGCTCGTCGTCACCGGCGGTTCAACGTCCGTCGGCGGGTGCGATGTCGGCGTCCCTAAAGCGAGCTGACACGGCCGCCGCGTGACCGGGCAGGTCTTCGGCATTGGCCAGGTTGATCACATGCAAAGAGACCTCCTGGAGCGCGGCGTGGGTGTATTCCACGACGTGCATCGAGCGCAGGAACGAGCGAACCGAGAGCCCGGAGGAGTGGCATGCACACCCGGCTGTCGGCAGCACGTGGTTGGAGCCGGCGCAGTAGTCGCCCAATGAGACCGGCGTGAACGGGCCGACGAAGACGGCCCCGGCATTGCGCACCCGGGCCGCAACGCTCGATGCATCGGCAGTGTGGATCTCCAGATGCTCGGCGGCGTAGGCGTTGGCCACGTCGATGGCCTGTTCCAGGCCCTCGACCAGGACGATGCCGGATTGCCTGCCGCCGAGCGAGGCGCTGATCCGCTGGACGTGCTTAGTGCGCGAGACCTGCTTGTCGAGCTCGACGTCGACGTCGTCGGCCAACCGGACCGAATCGGTGACCAGGACACTTGCGGCCAGTGGGTCGTGCTCGGCTTGGCTGATCAGGTCGGACGCCACCAAAGCCGCGTCGGCCGAGTCGTCGGCCACGATCATGATCTCGGTCGGCCCCGCTTCGGAGTCGATTCCGATCCGACCCTTCAACAGGCGTTTGGCAGCCACCGTGTAGATGTTGCCCGGCCCGGTGACCAGGTCGACCCGGCGACAGCTGCCGGCGCCGTACGCGAACATGGCGATCGCCTGAGCGCCGCCGGCGGCGTAGACCTCCTCGACGCCGAGCAGGGCGCAGGCGGCGAGGATCGTCGGGTGCGGCCAGCCGTCGTTTCCGCGCTGCGGCGACGACGCGAGGGCGATCGAACCCACGCCCGCTACTTGGGCCGGAACCACGTTCATCACGACGCTCGAGACCAGCGGCGCGAGACCGCCTGGGACATAGAGTCCGACCCGGTCGACCGGAACCATCCGGTGGGTCACCCGGGCCCCGGGGGCGAGATCACTCACGACATCCGATTCACGCTCGAGGAGACAGGTAGCGCGCAGCCGGGAGATCGCCTCGTCCAAGCCGGCGCGCACCTCGGAGTCGAGATCGGCGAGGGCCTGGCCGATGACCCCAGCCGGAACGGCGAGGCTTGCTGGTCTCACTGCGTCGAACTGCTCGGAGAAGTCGGCGATCGCGGCCTCGCCACGGGTCCGCACGGCCTCGCAGATCGGCCGCACCACGTCGAGGGCGGCCTCGACGTCGAAGTCGGCCCGCGGAACGACCCCGCGGTAGTCGGGGGGGGCGCCGGCGGCGGCGGTTTCGGGGACAGTTCCCCGAAGATCGATCCGCCGCATCATGAGCACGATTCTACTGCGACCTAGACTCGACCAATGACGCCCGCCTTGCCGATGTTCCCGCTGAACTCGGTGGTCTTTCCCACCATGGCCGTGCCGTTGCATGTCTTCGAGGAGCGCTACCGGGCCCTGGTCCGACGAGTGCTCGCCGAGCCCGACCCCGCTCGACGCGTCTTTGGGACGGTGGCCATCAGAGAGGGGTACGAAGTCGGGGAGCACGGCAAGCAGGAGCTCTACCGCGTCGGGTGCCGGCTCCAGGTCACCGACGCCACCGAGCACTCCGATGGTTCCTACGACGTGCTCACCATCGCCAGGGACCGCTTCCGGCTGCATGGGATGGACGTCAGCGGCGCGTTCCCGCTGGGCGACATCACGGACCTCGTCGATCGGCGCACAGCGGTGCCACAGCGGGTGATCGACGGCGCCATCGAGGCGTTCACGGTGTATCGCGGCGCCCTGGCCGAGATCAGGGCCGAACTTCACACCGGGTCGTTGCCCCGAGATCCGGTCTACCTGGCCTGGGTGCTGGCTTCGGTCAGTCCCCTGACGTTCCCCGATCGGCAGTCACTGCTCGAGGAGAGCGACCCGGCCGAGCGGTTGCGCATGATCACTGGCTTGTTCCGCGACGAACTTCGAGCGATGTCGGTCATCGCGTCGTTGCCTGCGACCGATGTCGCCCGGACCGGATGGTCCCCGAACTGATCAGTTCGTGATCGTCGACGCTCAGTCGGTCGAGATCCGCAGAGTCATCCGTGCGATATCCCCGTCCACCGTGCCCGTGGCGCCCAGCGACTTGAGGGGTTCGAGGTTCGCCATGTCGGGATCGCCACTTCCGGCGATGAGTCGGTCGAGCCAGTCCCCGAAGTCGACGAACGCCACGGCGCCCGCGTCATCGACATTGCCGACCACGTCGGTGAACGCGTCGCTGTCGCCGAGGCCGCCGTCGGCCAACAAGGCTGCCCGATAGTCCGCGCTCGGCCCGATCGCAACGACGTCCCCAGCGGAGTCGCTGGCCAAGAACGGCTCGCCGTAGGGGCCGAGGGTGGTCCGCAGCTTCTCGAGGACCGCCTCGATGGCCGGTGTGTCACCGGTGATCTTGACCCCGATGGGGACGTCAGAACCGTCCGAGCTGTTGGCGATGGCCTCGATATCGAGGTCCCCACTCACGGCGACGACGAACGCGTCACCGAGCAGGGTCTCAACATCGGCCGGGAAGTCGAGGCCGGTCTGCATCTCGAAGCCCTCGATATCATCCTCGGACATCCCGCCCCCGGCCCAGCTGGCGAGCTGCTTCTCGACCTGCGCGGCATAGCCGTCGCCCACACTCAAGCCCACGGCCGCCGCGGTGTCGGCCGGAAGAGCTGCCATGGAGGCACCGGCACTGGCGCCCAGCACGTCCTCTCCGTTCTGCTGGGCGGCCGTCACCGCTTCGAACTCGAGTCCGGCGTCTGCGAAGCGCAAGGTGCCGGCCATGCCGGTGAAGTCGGCGTACAGGTCGCTCAGGTCGTCCAACGCCGGATCCTGGAGTTGCGCGTCGGCTGATTCCATCAGCCTCGGCAACGCGTCCGGGCCGGCGTACATGGTGAGGATGCCTAGGTCTCCGACTTCGTCGATCCACGCGGTGTGATCGGCGTCCTCGGACAGCGGATCGGCGGTCGCGGCGGCGACGACCCGGTCTGCCGTCGCGGCGTCTTCAGCGACGACCGCCCAGCCGTCTGCAATGCTCCAGCCGCCCACCTCGTTGGCGCCACCGCAATCACGCAGCGCCGCGAGACCGGTGCCGGCGGCCTCTTCGTCGGTGACCTGAACCACCAGCACGGGGGTGATCTCGTCCCCTCCGAGGTCGATGGCCGCAACGGCCGCAGTCGTTCCCAGCCAGGGCTCGACGTCGTTAGCGAAGTCGACGCTGTCGCAACCGCCCTGCTCCTTGACCCACGAGAAGAGCTCGGCACGGAGGTCGGTGTCGTCGTCCAGGTTCAGCTCGGCACGGATCGCCGGAAACTTGCGCAGGAACCGGTAGGCCTCGACCTGCTGCTCACCGCTGGGTTCCACATCGATGCTGACGTAGGCGAGGGTGCTCGCGGGAAGCGCAGCGGTCGGCTGCTCGCCGGTCGCGAAGTACATGGATGCCGCCCAGGCGCCCGCTCCCGCGAGCGCCACCACACCAAGTCCAGCACCCAGCACGACGCCACGCCGGCCGGATCGCGGGGGTCCGGCCACGGAGACGCTACGTGGCAGGGGGGACCCGGCGATCGGCTCGAGGTATTCCGGCTCGTCGCCGGGGGTCGAGGGGCCGGGATTGCTGTCTGACATGTATTTCCCCCTGCTTGGGAATGACTGGTTGGGCACGACGCGCAACGGTGCCGCGGGCGCCGCTACCCACAGTATCGGTGGGCCGATCGGCCGACTGGAGGCTTCCTGCAGGTCAGCGCGTCAAACAACCGGGGCCGAGCAGGGCCTTGAGGTCCGCGAACAGCGCGGACCCGGGGGTCACCCGGAACTCGTCATCGAGGCGCAGCACGGTGGTCTCGGTGCGGTGCAGCAAGCGCAGGTGCACCTCCGTGACCCCCGGGTGCGAGCTCAGCACATCCTTGAGCGCCCCCACCACCGGCGGGGTGCATCTGGTGGAGGCCAGGGTCAGCACCACGGGTCCGGCCGCCTCGCGTGCGATGTCCGGAACGCTCACCTCGTGCGCGTGCAGCTCCGGCTGATCCTTGCTGCGAGACAGACGCCCCTTGATGGTCAAGACGGCGTCCTCGATCAACAGCGTGCTGTGGGTTTGGTACGCCGCCGGGAACAGCAGCACCTCGATGGCGCCCTCCAGATCCTCCAACGTGACCACGGCCCAGGCGTCGCCGCGTCGGGTGATCTTGCGTTGTACGGCGGTCACTAACCCGCTGATCGTGAGGTACTCCCCTTCGGGGCGCTCCTCATCGGTCATCAGCTGCCCGATGGTGCAGTCCGTGCCACGGGTCAAGACGTGCTCGAGGCCCAACAACGGATGGTCGGAGACATACAGGCCCAGCATGTCCCGCTCATGGCCCAACAAGGTGGTCTTGTCCCACTCGTCGAGGTCGGGAATCGTCACCGACACCCCGAAGGCACCCAAACCCGAAGCGTCGTCGTCCTCGAACCCCCCGAACAGCGAGTCTTGGCCGATGGCCTGGTTGCGCTTGAGGTCCACGAACTGGTCGACGGCAGCTTCATGGACGGTCACGAGTGCCCGCCGGCGGTGCTTCATCTCGTCGAAGGCGCCGGCCTTGATCAACGACTCGATAACCCGCTTGTTGCACACCACGGCAGGCACTTTGGCCATGAAGTCGTTGAAGTCGTGGAAGCGACCTTGGGTCTTGCGGGTCGCCACGATCTCCGCCACGACGTTCGCGCCGACGTTGCGGATGGCAGTCAGGCCGAAGCGGATGGCAGTCCCGACCGGGGTGAAGGTTGCCTCGGACTCGTTGACGTCGGGCGGCAGCACCTGGATCTTCATCCTGCGGCACTCGTTGAGGTAGATCGCCATCTTGTCCTTGTCGTCCTTCACCGAGGTCAACAGGGCCGCCATGTATTCCGCGGGGAAGTTCGCCTTGAGGTACGCCGTCCAGTACGACACCAGGCCGTAGGCGGCCGAGTGCGCCTTGTTGAAGGCGTAGTCGGAGAACGGGACGAGGATGTCCCAGAGCGTCTTGATCGCGTGCTGGCCGAACCCGCGTTCGGTCATGCCGGCCGAGAAGGTCTCGAGCTGCTTGTCGAGCTCCTCCTTCTTCTTCTTGCCCATGGCGCGACGCAGCAGATCGGCCTGACCCAGCGTGTAGCCCGCGAGCTTCTGGGCGATCTCCATGACCTGTTCTTGATAGACGATCAGGCCGTAGGTCTCACCAAGGATCTCCGCCAACGCGTCCGCGAGCTCCGGGTGGATCGGCTCGACCGGCTCACGGCCGGTCTTGCGTCGGGCGTACTTGTTGTGTGAGTCGGCCCCCATCGGACCGGGTCGATACAACGCACCGACGGCCGAGATGTCCTCGAAGCAGTCGGGCCGCATCGAGCGCAGCAGCGCCCGCATCGGCGCCCCGTCGAGCTGGAAGATGCCGAGCGTGTCGCCGCGCTGCATCAGGGCGTACGTCGCCGGGTCGTCGAGCGGGAGGTCCTCAAGGACGACGGTCTGGCCGGCGTTCAAGGAGATGTTGATCAGGGCGTCGTCGAGGACCGTGAGGTTGCGCAACCCCAGGAAGTCCATCTTGATCAACCCGAGCTTCTCGCAGGTCGGGTAGTCGAACTGAGTGATGATCGCGCCGTCCTGGGGTCGCTTCATCAGGGGGATGACCTCGAGCAAGGGCGTGCGCGACATGATGACGCCGGCGGCGTGCACACCCCACTGCCGCTTGAGCCCCTCGATCCCCATCGCCGTGTCGACCACTTGCTTCACATCGGCGTCACCGTCGTAGAGACTTCGGAACTCACCGCCCTCCCCGAATCGCTTGTGAGCCGGGTCGAAGATCTGCTTGAGCGGGATGTCCTTGCCCATCACCGCAGCCGGCATCACCTTGGTGATGCGGTCGCCCATCGCGAAGGGGTAGCCGAGAATGCGGGATGCATCCTTGACCGACTGCTTGGCCTTGATCGTGCCGTAGGTGACGATCATTGAGACGCGGTCCTCGCCGTACTTCTCGGTGACGTAGCGGATCACCTCGCCGCGCCGGCGCTCGTCGAAGTCGATGTCGAAGTCGGGCATCGACACCCGGTCGGGGTTGAGGAAACGCTCGAAGATCAGCCCGTGCCGCAGGGGGTCGAGATCGGTGATCCGCAGTGCGTAGGCGCACATGGATCCAGCTCCTGACCCTCGACCGGGCCCGACCCGGATGCCGTTGTCCTTGGCCCAGTTGATGAAGTCGGCGACCACCAGGAAGTAGCCCGGAAAACCCATCTCGATGATCACGGAGGTCTCGAAGTCCGCCTGCTTGCGAACCTCGGCCGGGATCCCCGTGGGGTAGCGGCGGCTCAGGCCCCGCTCGACCTCCTTGACGAACCACGAGTTCTCGTCCTCGCCCTCGGGGACGTCGAACTGCGGCATATGGGTGCCGTTGCCTTCGGTGAACTCGACGTCACACCGCTCCGCGATCAGCAGCGTGTTGTCGCAGGCCTCTTTCATCCCGTTGCGGTGCTCCCACAGCTCACGCATCTGCTCGGGAGACTTGATGTAGTAGTCGTCGCCGTTGAACTTGAACCGCTTCGGATCGGCCATCGTGCTGCCCGAGGAGACACACAGCAGGTGTTCGTGCGCCTGCGCGTCTTCGCGGCGTACGTAGTGGGAGTCGTTCGTCGCGATCGGAGCGATCCCCAGGTCGCGACCCAGCGCGAGCAACCCGTCCCGGACGCGGGTCTCGATGTCGAGGCCATGGTCCATGAGCTCGAGGAAGTAGTTGTCCCGTCCGAAGATGTCTTGGAAGTCGGCCGCCGCCTGCCGCGCCTTGGCGTAGTCCCCGATGCGCAGCCAGGTCTGAACTTCCCCGGAAGGGCACCCGGTGGTTCCGATCAGCCCGTCGGAGTACTCCGCCAACAGCTCGCGGTCTGCCCGGGGGTTGTAGAAGAAGCCCTCCATCGACGCCCGCGAGGTCAACCTGAAGAGATTGTGCATACCGCGCGTGGTCTCGGCGAGCAGCGTCATGTGGGTGTACGCCCCGGAGCCCGAGACGTCGTCGTCCCCTCCGTCGTTCCAGCGCACCCGTTTGCGTTCGAAACGCGAGGTGTTGGGGGTGAGGTAGGCCTCACAGCCGATGATCGGCTTGAGCCCGGCCGCCTTCGCCTTGGCGTAGAAGTCGTAGGCACCGAACACGTTGCCGTGGTCGGTCATCGCGATCGCCGACATCCCGAGTTCGGCAGTGCGCGCGAACAGGTCGGTCAGTCGGGCCGCGCCGTCGAGCATCGAGTATTCGGTGTGGTTGTGCAGGTGCACGAAGGATCCGCCGGCCATGGTGTTCGAACCCTAGTCGACCTCACCAGGGCGTTGGACGAGCAACGCGGCGAGCCCCGAGATCACCTGGCCGGAGGACCCAGACCCGGCCACACGAGATGCAGTTCGGTGGCCGGCTCCTGCTCATCGGGTCCTTCGCTGAACCCCTGCCTGCTCCCGACGACGACCATGCCTCGGCGGGCATAGAAGGCTCGGGCGACTCGATTCGACTCCAGGACTGCCAACTCGAACCCGTCCGGGTGAAGGGCCTTGACGAGGTCGAGCAATGCCGTTCCGATGCCTTGTCCGACATGGTCGGGATGGACGTAGAGCGAGTGCAGCCAGTCGTCCTGTACGACGGCGTACCCGATCGGCTGTGCCGCGCCGGCGGCGTGCGCGACCCACACCTGGGCGTGCTCGGCGAGCAGCTCGGCCAGGTGGGCCGCGACGAGGTCAGGGCCGTGGGTCGGTGGCGGGAAGCCCGCGTCGCGCGTTCGCGCGGCCACGTAGACCGCCAGCAGCGCGTCGGCGTCGCCGGGTTCGCCACCTCCGATGGTGAAGCCGCCGGGGGCGTCTGCGGTGGGCGCCTCATCGACCATCGCGGATGATCGCCAAGGCGGCGTACAGGTCGTCGGGGTAGTCAGCGGAGAACTCGACCCACTCACCGGACTCAGGATGTTCGAACCCCAGCTGACGGGCATGCAGCCACTGTCGGGTCAGCCCGAGCCGACTCGCCAGGGTCGGGTCGGCCCCGTAGGTCAGGTCGCCGACGCACGGATGCTTCAGCGCAGCCATGTGCACCCGGATCTGGTGGGTGCGACCGGTCTCGAGCCGGACGTCGAGGAGGCTGGCGAACCGGTGCGCCTCCAGCGTCGAGTAGTGCGTGATGCTGGCCCGCCCACCACTCATCACGGCGAACTTGTAGTCCGCCTTCGGGTGGCGGCCGATCGGGGCGTCGATGGTTCCCACGTGGGGGTCCGGATGCCCTTGCACGAGCGCGTGATAGGTCTTCTCGACGGCTCGATGCCGAAAGGCGTTCTTGAGTCGCGAATAGGCCAGTTCGGACTTGCAGATCACCATCACTCCCGACGTGCCGACGTCGAGACGTTGCACGATCCCCTGGCGTTCGGGAGCGCCGCCGGTGGCGATTCGGAACCCTGCCCCGGCCAGGTGTCCTACGACGGTCGGCCCCTTCCAACCGGGGCTGGAATGCACCGCCACTCCGACCGGTTTGTCGATCACCACGATCGCCTCGTCGTCGTAGAGGATCTCGATCCCTTCGACCAGGGAGGGTACGACGGCCAGCCGGTCCGCCTCGTCGGGAATGGTGACCTCGAGCAACGCCCCTTGGCGCACGCGATCGGACTTGAGGACCGTCGAGCCGTCCAGGTGCACGTGGTCTGCCGCGATCAGCTCCCCCGCACGAGATCGCGACAGGCCGAACATCCGGGCCATCGCCACGTCGACCCGCTCACCGTCCAAGCCTTCTGGAACCAACACCGTGCGGCGGTGTTCGCCGCCGGTCAGGGTGACACCCGTTGTGCGGCGTCGCGGGTGCCATCGACCCGAACCCCGCGGAAGGCTTGGATGAGAATCAGGCCGGCCGCCAGGTTGATGCAGATGTCGGCCACGTTGAAGACCGGCCAGTTCGGGACCTGGAGAAAGTCCACCACGTGGCCGCGGAACGGCGCGGGGTCCCGGAAGAGTCGGTCGGTCAGATTGCCGAGTACGCCGGCCAGCAGCAGCCCCAGCGACACCGCCCACAGCGGCGAACGAACTCGCCACCCGAAGTACAGCACGACGCAGGTCGCGGTGATCGCGACCAGGGTCAACGCCACCGTGAACCGCTCACCGGTGCTGAACGCCGCCCCTGGATTGCGGACCAGATGCAACACCAACCACTGCCCGACCACTTCGATGTCTCGTTCAGTCAGGGCAGCGACTGCCCAGCGCTTCGTGACGACGTCGAGGACGTAGCCGATGACGGCCACGAACGCGAACAGATGGGTCAGCCGAGCGGGAGCCCCCGAACCTCCAGGACTCGCGGCGTCGTTCAGCGACGTTCCTCGCGCTGCTTGCATGACAAGCACAGTGTGGCACGCGGGAATGCCATCATCCGCATCTTGCCGATCGGCTCACCGCACGACTCGCACACGCCATAGGTGCCGTCGTCGATGTGGCTCAAGGCCCGCTCGATCTGCGCCAACATCTCACGCTCGTTGTTGACGACCGTCAGTTCTTGGTCGCGCTCGAAGCTGGTGGCACCCATGTCCGCCTGGTCGTGCCCCGCACCGTCTCCTGCATCCCGCATCAACCCGGCCAACTCGATCTGCTGGTTGTGGAGCAACTGCAGCAGCCGGTCGCGGTGCTCGTGGAGCTCGGTCAGGACGCCGGTGAGCTCGGCCTTGGTCCAGGCCTTCTCTCCAGGCTTCACCGCAAGTGACCGCGGAGCAATCGTCAGGGCTGCCGGTTTGCTCGTCGCCTTCTTGGCCGCGCTACCGCGCTGCGCACTGCTCGAAGCCATCCGAGTCTCCTCGCTCCGGGGAGTTATCGACCCCGGTCTCGCCTCCAGCAGCCGGCTTCGCCGGACTCGACGGACCGCTGGACGGTCCAGGGA
>JAKFXV010000108.1 GCA_021731205.1 Nocardioides sp.
GGAGCTCGCGTGCTGCTGGTGGGTTCCAGCGGGGGGCATCTGACACAGCTGCACGCTCTCAAGTCCTGGTGGTCCGGCCACGAGCGAGCCTGGGTGTGCTTCGACACCCCTGATGCCGTGCACACCCTGGAGGACGAGGCGACGGTGTGGTGGGCTCACCACCCGACCACTCGAAACATCAAGAACCTGGTCCGCAACACCTGGCTCGCCTGGCGGGTGTTGCGCGCCTATCAGCCGACCGTCGTGTTGACCACCGGTGCGGGAGTGGCTGTGCCGTTCTTCGTGCTCGGTCGACTGACAGGGGTGCGCACGGTCTACATCGAGGTCTACGACCGGATCGAGACCCCCACGCTCACCGGCCGCCTCTGTCGCCCCTTCACCGATCTGATGCTCGTGCAATGGCCTGAACAGGCGACGTTGTACGACGAGGCGGTCGTCGTGGGGCCGCTGCTATGAGCGAAGCGAGAGAGCGCGACGTTGCGCTCGAACTGCGAGCTCATCTGGAGGAGTCATGAGCGAAGCGAGAGAGCGCGACGTTGCGCTCGAACTGCGAGCTCATCAGGAAGAGTCATGAGCGAAGCGAGAGAGCGCGACGTTGCGATCGAACTGCGAGCTCATCAGGAGGAGACATGAGGGTGATCGTGGTGCTGGTGGGCACCGACCATCACCCCTTCGAGCGGGCGGTGCGCTGGGCCGACGACCGGCAGCGGAGCCATCCGCAGGACCGGGTCTTCATCCAGTACGGCAAGTCGCGAGAGCCACGACTGGCGACCGGTGAGGCGTTCGTGAGTCCGCAGCGGTTGCGACAGCTCGTCGCCGAAGCCGACATCGTGATCACCCACGGCGGGCCGGGCACGATCAGTGACGCTCGCCAGGCAGGACACCGACCGATCGTCTTCCCCCGAGATCCGCAACACGGCGAGCACGTCGACGATCACCAACAGCGCTTCGCGGCCTGGTGTGCTCGCCGTGGCCTGGTGGGGTTCGCGGCCACGAGCAGCGACGTCGATGAGGCGATCGCCCGGCTGGGCGAATCCGGCACCCGTGGCCTCGCTCTGGCGGATCCTGCTGCTCAGGCTGCGGTCGCTCGCGTCGGCGAACTCATCGATGGACTGATCCAGCGCCCCGAGTCTGGCCGTCGCACGATCCGACGCCTGCTCCGGATCGGGCAGCGCGCGGGTCGCTAGTCAGCGGCGACGTCGCAGTCCGGCTACCAACTCGTCGATCAGCAGCACCCGGCGGTTGGCGTACACCAGGCCGGCATACGCCAGGCCCGCGACGAGGACCGAACCCAACTGCCACCACAGTGAGTCGGTGACCGCTCCGGTCGTCAGCGGGATGACCCCGAAGGTGCCCAGGGCCACCACGGCGGCGACCGCCGTGCGCCGGTCGGAGGTCCAGCCGAGCTGAGGTCTGATCTGCCACGTAGGCAGGGCATTGCTCACCAAGATGGACACGGCCCAGGCGAATGCCGCCCCAGCGATGCCCCACACCGGGATCAGCGCGAAGTTGAGCACGAGGTTGGTGAGCAACGCCGCCATGTTGTTGCGCAGGCTCTGCACACTGCGACCCAGCATCAGCAAGGCGATGTCGACCGGCCCGGCAGCGGTCCCGATCAGCATGCCGATGGCCAAGATGACCACGACGATCTCGCCGGGTGAGTAGTCGTACTGCGCGCTGTCGAACAGCGCCATGACCAGGCCGGGCAGCGCGGCGCAAGAGAGGTAGATCGGCCAGGCGAGCAGCACGTTCCAGGTGGTCGCGGCGCGGAGCGTGGTGCCGGCCTGCGCGGAGTCACCGACGGCGACCAGTCGCGCCAGCTGGGGGCCGACCATCTGCTGGATCCCCTTGATGCCTTGGAGCCCCGACGCAACGAAGCGGGATGCCGCGGTGTAGATGGCCGCCGCCTCCTTGCCGGCGATGGCGCTGACGATCGGGATGTCCGCGCGCCGGATGGACATCTGCGCGATCTGGGTGATCGAGCGGGGCGCGTTGAACCGCCAGACCTCCTCTGCCACGCCGGCCGCGGAGCCGGCACGTGGTGAGACCCAGGCCGGGATCTCGTTGCGGCGGCAGATGCCGCGGTACGCCCACAGGCCGCCGGCGGCCGAGACGGCGTACGGCACGATCCAGGCGGCCACGAGCCAGTAGCTGTCGGCGGACAGCAAGGCCACGATCAAGGCGAGGATCGGCTGCAGCCCCTGACGCAGCAGGCTCTCGATCATGATGGTCTGCCGCACGCTCCCGAACCCGCGCGTCGCGGCCAGGGTCAGATTGGACACTGCGGCCACGGGCAAGAACACGGCGAGCAACCTTGCCTGGTCCACCTGCCCGGCGTACGACGTATCGGCCAGCAGCCCCGGCAGCGCCCAGACCAACGTGGCGGCGAGCAGGCTGGACAGACCGAGGACCGGCAGCAGGATGCTTGCCATCACGGCACCGACCTGCTCAGGTGCGAGTTCGCGTTTGAGCGCCACGAACCGGACCACGCCGGTGTCCGACCCGAGGGTCGCGACCGCGAGCGCGATGAGGAACAACGAGGTGAGGGTGAAGACTTCCCCCGCGGCGCTGCGGGAGTAGTTGTGGGTGATGATGGCGATGAAGACGAGCCCCCCGAGGGAACTCACCACCGCCGCGAGCAGGCCACCTAGGCCGCCCCGAGCCAGTCGCTGCAGCTCGGGCCGCTCAGTCACCGTTGACGGGCTCCAACTCTCGGCGCTTGGCCCGGCCGAAGATGTCCATCGGAGAGTCGACGAGCACCACGCCCAGGGTTTCGACCCCGGTGGTCCTCGCCCAGGCAAGACCGCGCTCGAGGTCCTCGCGGGTGGCGATCCCGAGTTCGACGATCGGGATCCAGTAGCGGCAGGCCCCGACCACGGCGCGGCCCGCGGTGAGGTCGCTGCCCGGGCTCTCGACGATCACCCAGTCGTACTCGGTCGTCGCCGACTCAAGGGCGTCGGTCATCCGGGAGGTCGAGTAGAGCGCGAAGCCTCTGGACGGATCCTTGCCGACCCTGATCCGGGCCACGGGGTCGACCGGCTTGCCTCGGGTGCGCTTGACCAGGGTGGTCTTCAGTTCGACGTTGCCGCCGAGAACCTCGGAGAACCCCGGCGTCGGCGTGGGGACTTCGCTGGCGGCATCGATCAGCAGCACGCCCTCGCGCCCATGCGCGAGGTTGGTCGCCAAGTCGTTGACGAACATCGTGACGGGTGCCACGCCGGACAGACTGGAGACGGCAACGGTTGCCGATCCGTTGGACCGGCGGTTCAAGATCGTGCCGGCGAGGTTGGCAACGTCGTAGGTCCCGGGCTCGAGTTGTTCGGGGTCTGCGGCGTCGTCGGGGTCCTGATCGGCGTACACACCGAGCACGGTGACACCGAGGTGCTCGACATCGTCGATCGAACGCAGCAACTCGGAACGACGCTCCAAGAACAGCGCGACGACGGCGCCTAAGGCCAAACCGAGCAGCCCGCCCACCAGGCCACCGAGCTGCCAGGTGACACTCAGCCCCGAACGCGAGGCGGTCGGCAGCGTGATCACTTCGCCTGGGTTGCTGTCCGCGGTGTCCAACGTCGCCAACTGCAGTCGCAAGTTGGTCTGCTGGGCGCCAATGGCGCGCACCTCCGGGTCGTCGGTCTCACGGTTGTCGCGGCGCAGCTCGCGCAGCTGCTCCGAGAGCGCATCGATGCGCTCGGCGACCGAGTCACGCTTGGAGTCCACGAACCGGTCGCGTCGTTCGGAGCGGAAGTCGAGGTACTTCTCGGCGTACAGCTGAGCCGTCCGCTCAGTGAGCTCCGGGCTCCCTGCGGAGTAGGTGATCTGGACGATCTGGGTGTTCGGCGCGACGCCGACCCGCAAGGACCGGCGCGGCCCGAGGGCCAGGTCGTCTTGGGCGAGCTCTTCGCTGACCGCGACGGCGACAGTGTCCGAGGCGACGACCTGGGCTTCGGTCTCGAGGTTGGTCAGGTCGCTGCCCTGCGCATTGGGGGCGTAGGAATTTCCGTCCAGCGGAAGCACCAGCACACCGGCAGTGGCGGTGTAGGTGCGCGGGATCAGGCCGGTCGCTGCTAGACCCGCCAGCAGTCCGGCCACGGTGCAGATCAAGATCAACGCCCGGTGGGTGTACAGCGAGGAGCGGATGTGCAAGCGAGTCGTGGTGGGGGCTGCTGATGCATCCATGAGGTGTGCGGTCTCTCCCGTTTCCCGAATCAGTGCGCCGGAGCCATCCCGCGGTCAACACCCGTACACCCGATTGTAGACCGCGAGCAGGGGCTCGGAGTGAATTCTGCGGATCGAGGCGAGACCTTCACCGATCCTTCACAGCCGGTCCCGGTCCGAGCTCCGCGGGGTTCAATCTGGGAGTGTCGCGACGCGCACATTGTCGAGTACGCCGGTGAACTGGTCGGGCGCGCTGGTGACGATGGATCCGCTCTTGTTGAGCTTGCCGCCGATCGAAACGGGCGCATTGAGCGTCGAGGAACCGAGCTTCCCGGTTCGGTCGGGGAGCGACCACGACCACCACGTGAGGTCGGTCGGTGCCTGGGCATCCTGTTCCTTCGACAGCGGCGCGACGAACAGCGTGACCGCGCCTGCTGCGCGTTGGCACACCAGTCGGTACCACTGCTCGGCCACCAAGGTCTGGGTGGCCGCCACCAGGGTTTCACCGCCGGGGCCGGCGATGCGGCACCCGGGACGGCCGTGATCCACCTGCAGCTTGAGTTGCCCGCGTCCGTCGAACAACCCGCGCTGAAGGAGATTGTCGCCGTCGTCGCCGGCTGAGTCCCCGGCACTTCCTTGGGGATACATCACGTCCACGCCGTACTGGAAGTTCGCACCGGACACCACTGCTCGTGGGCCGGAGACTCGCAACACCGCGCGGGCGCCGGTCTGCACTTCAGTGCTCGTCGGAAACGCAACCGCGGTGCCTCCTGCCCGATCCGCCACGGTGCGCACGGCGCCACCTCCGAGCGTGACGGCCACGGCGGAGGCGTCGCCGAGCGTGGACCGAACACTGGTGACGATCTCGTCGCTGCCCGTGAGCTGTTCGAAGTCGAAGACCAGTGAGGTGGTTCCGCCCGGGGCTGGGGACCGCTCCAAGGACGAGCCCCGAGGGGGTGGTGGCGTGGTCGGTCCGGCACTGCAGGCACCGGTCGCGACGAGGAGGAGAACGCCGAGGAAGGCCACCGTCGGCCGGGCTCCCGAGTACGCCGTGCTGGGCTGGCTCATCACTCCATTCTCTCAGAGCCCGACTGCCTGGCCCGCGCCGGTCATGGGAGGATCGACGAGTGAGCGACAACCACACCCACCCCCTCGTGACCGACGATCATGAGCTCGCGACCTGGCTTGCGACCACTGCTGGTGCCCGTCTCCTCGAGGTCCGCGCCAACGGCCTGGACGGTTCCCCGTTGGAGGGCAAGGCCCTCAAAGACGCGGGCGACCGGGCGGCCCACGATCTGCTGATGCGACTGCTCGCCGAACAACGGCCAGGCGACGCAGTGTTGTCGGAGGAGGCACTGGAGAGCAGCGATGACACCGCCGCGCGGCTGGCTGCCCGACGAGTGTGGATCATCGACCCGCTCGACGGAACACGGGAGTTCTCCGAGCCACCGCGCGACGACTGGGCGGTGCACGTCGCGTTGTGGGAGAACGGTGAGTTGGTGGCCGGCGCGGTCGCGCAGCCGGCACTGGGCGAGACGTTCAACACCGGTTCCCCGCCGGTCGTGCCACCACGCACCTCCCTCCGGCCACGGATCGCCGTCTCGCGCACTCGTCCGCCGGCCTTCGTCGAGGCTCTGGCCGCCGAGATCGGCGCCGACCTGGTCCCGATGGGCTCAGCCGGGGTGAAGGTGCTGTCCGTGGCTCGCGACGTGGCCGACGCCTACGTCCACGCCGGAGGTCAGTACGAGTGGGACAACGCAGCACCGGTCGCCGTCGCCCGGTCGGCCGGGCTGTTCTGCTCTCGGGTCGACGGCTCGGAGCTGACCTATAACCAGGAGAACGTCTCTTTGCCGGACCTGATCGTGTGTCGGCCTGAGCTGGCCGATCAGATCCTCGACTTCGTGCGTCGCCACGGCACTGACTAGCGCCGACGTGGCCAGTGGCCCCACCATTCCCGGCGGCGCGCTTGCCGAGTTCGCGACCGCCGTGCTGGCGACCCCGGCGCTGGTCGCCGCGCTGCGCGACGCCGATCCGCAGGTCCACCTCACCGGGCCGGCCGCGATGCGGCCCTTCGTCGGCGCCGGTCTCGCGCTCGGAGGGGCGCCCGTCGTCGTGGTCACGCCCACGGCCCGGGAGGGCGAGGAGCTGGCCGCAGAGTTGGCCGATCTGCTGGATCCCGAGGCGGTTGCGTTCTATCCCAGCTGGGAGACCCTTCCGCATGAACGCCTCAGCCCTCGCAGCGACACCGTGGGCGCGCGCCTGGCCGTCCTCCGCCGGCTCAAGCACCCCGGCACCGAGCCGGGGACCGGCCCCCTCCGCGTGGTCGTCGCACCGGTTCGCTCCATCCTCCAACCGCAGGTCGCCGGGCTCGCCGACCTGACCCCGGTGGAGTTGAGCACCGGTCAAGCCGTCGCTCTGGACGACGTCGTCGCGGGGCTGGCCGGGGCGGCGTACCAGCGAGTCGACCTGGTCGAGAAGCGCGGGGAGTACGCCGTGCGGGGCGGCCTGGTCGACGTGTTCCCTCCCACCGAGGAACACCCCTTGCGGATCGAGTTCTGGGGTGACGTGATCGAGGAGATCAGATCGTTCGCGGTGGCCGACCAGCGCACGATCGCGGTGGCTGACCGAGTCTGGGCACCGCCGTGCCGCGAGCTCCTCCTCACCCCCGAGGTACGCCGCCGCGCGGCCGAGCTCGGCGAAGCCCATCCCGTGCTGGCCGAGATGACCGACCAGCTGGCCGAAGGCATTGCGGTGGAAGGCATGGAGGCGCTCACGCCCGCACTGGTGCCCGGGCTGGAGCTGTTCCTCGACCTGTTCCCCGACGACGCCAGGGTGTTGATCGTGGACCCTGAGCGAGTTCGCACGCGCGCCGAGGACCTGGTCGCAACGTCCGAGGAGTTCCTGGCCGCCAGTTGGGCCGTCGCAGCCGGTGGGGGCAAGGCCCCTATCGATCTGGGAGCAGGGTCCTATCGCTCGGTTGCGGAGGTCCGGTCCGCTGCGCTCGCCAGAGGCCTGGCGTGGTGGACCCTCAGCCCGTTCGGCCTGGGTTCGTCCGACACCGCGCTGTCGGCGACGCCGGCGCCGGAATACCGCGGCGACATCGAAGCCGCGCTCGTCGACATCCGAGCCTGGTTCGGCGAGGGCTATCGCGTGCTCGTCACCCACGCCGGCTCCGGCACCGCCCAGCGGATGGTGGAGGTTCTCGCCGAGCACGATCTGCCGGCTCGGCTGGGTGGCCTCGCCCCGGACGTAGTCGCCGTCACCACCTCGCGACTGCAGCACGGCTTCGTCGATCCGGGCAGCCGGCTGGTCCTGTTGACCGGCGACGATCTCTCCGGTCAACGCTCCTCGACTCGGGACATGCGGGCCATGCCGGTCCGCCGTCGCAAGCAAATCGATCCCCTCGAGCTCAGCGCCGGCGACTACGTCGTCCACGAGCAACACGGCGTCGGCCGGTTCGTCGAGATGCGGCAGCGCGAGGTCGGTGGAGCGGTCCGCGAGTACCTCGTCCTCGAGTACGGCGCCTCCAAGCGCGGCGGCCCTCCCGACCGGCTCTACGTGCCGGCGGACTCGCTCGACCAGGTCACGAGGTACGTCGGCGGGGAGCAGCCGAGCCTGGACCGGCTCGGCGGCGCGGACTGGGCCAAGCGCAAGGGTCGGGCCCGCAAGGCGGTGCGCCAGATCGCTGCGGAGCTGATCAAGTTGTACGCCGCCCGCCAGGCCACCCACGGACACGCCTTCGGACCGGACACGCCGTGGCAGCGCGAGCTCGAGGATGCCTTCCCCTTCACCGAGACCCCCGATCAGCTGAGCACGGTCGACGAGGTGAAGGCCGACATGCGGCGACGGGTGCCGATGGACCGGCTCGTGTGCGGCGACGTGGGCTACGGAAAGACCGAGATCGCCGTGCGCGCCGCCTTCAAGGCGGTGCAGGACGGCAAGCAGGTCGCCGTACTCGTCCCGACCACCCTGCTGGTCACCCAGCACCTGTCGACGTTCACCGAGCGGATGAGCGGGTTCCCGGTGGTGGTCAAAGCGCTGTCACGATTCCAGACAGACAGCGAGGCCCGCGCGGTGATCGAGGGACTCGGCGCCGGCTCGGTCGACATCGTGATCGGCACCCACCGGCTGCTCAACCCCGACATCAGGCTGAAGGATCTGGGGCTGATCATCGTCGACGAGGAGCAGCGTTTCGGGGTCGAACACAAAGAGCAGATGAAGCGGCTGCGGACCAGTGTCGACGTCTTGTCGATGAGCGCGACGCCCATCCCCAGGACCCTGGAGATGGCGATCACCGGTATTCGCGAGATGTCGACGATCACCACGCCGCCCGAAGAGCGACACCCGGTGTTGACCTACGTGGGTGGCTACGAGGATCGAACGATCGTGGCGGCCATCCGACGTGAGCTGCTGCGCGACGGGCAGGTCTTCTTCATCCACAACCGGGTCTCGTCGATCGAGAAGGCGGCGGCCCGGATCCGTGAGCTGGTCCCCGAAGCCCGGGTGGCCACCGCGCACGGCCAGATGGGCGAGCAGCAACTCGAGGAGCGGATGCTGGATTTCTGGGAGAAGCGCAGCGACGTGCTGGTCTGCACCACGATCGTGGAGTCGGGCCTCGACGTGTCCAACGCCAACACCATGATCATCGAGCGCGCCGACACCCTGGGGCTCTCGCAGCTGCATCAACTGCGCGGTCGGGTCGGACGCAGCCGCGAACGCGCCTATGCCTACTTCCTCTATCCCGCCGAGAAGCCGCTCACCGAGACTGCGCACGAGCGGCTCGCGACGCTGGCCCAGCACTCCGACCTCGGTGGCGGTATGGCCATTGCGATGAAGGACCTGGAGATCCGCGGCGCGGGCAATCTGCTGGGTGGCGAGCAGTCCGGTCATATCGCCGAGGTCGGCTTCGACCTCTACGTCCGGTTGGTCGGCGAGGCGGTCCAGGAGTTCCGGGGCGAGGCCGAAGAGGAGTTGCGCGAGGTGCGGATCGAGCTCCCCGTGGACGCGCACCTGCCGCACACCTACATCGGCTCGGAGCGGTTGCGGCTGGAGATCTACAAGCGGCTCGCCGAGGTGCGCCACGACGGCGACGTCGACGAGATCCGCGAGGAGCTCCTCGATCGGTACGGCGACCCGCCCGACGAGGTTGCCTCCCTGCTGCTCGTGGCCAGGTTCCGGGCACGAGCGAGGTCCGCGGGCGTCGGCGAGGTCACGATCACCGGCAAGTACGTCCGGTTCGCGCCAGTCGATTTGCCCGAATCGCGTTCGGTTCGGTTGAGTCGGCTGCACCCGGGAGCGATCGTCAAGCCCGCCGTACACAGTGTGCTGGTGCCCCGCCCCCAGACTGCGGTGGTCGGGGGGCGACCGATTGCCGGTATCGCCCTGCTTGAATGGGCGCGAGCCGTGATCGATGCGGTGATCGACCCACGGGGCGAGTCGTGAGTGGAGAGATGGAGTTGAGGGAGTCAGTGGTGAGCGAAGTCCGTGTCCGGCGGTTCGGCCGGACCCGTCGAGCGCTGCAGGTGGCCGTGGCCCTGGGCTGTGTGCTCGTGGTTGTCGGCTGTGCCTCGGCCCGTCCCGGCGTGGCCGCACAGGTGGGCTCGTCTCGGATCACGTTGGCCGAAGTGGACGCCGCCGCGCTGGACCTCTGCACGGCGTTCTTGCCGCAGATCGAGGCCGAGGGTGGGACCTATCCGCTGAAGGTGCTCAGCGGCTTCGTGGTCGGTTCGCTCACTCGTCAGTCCATCGCCGAACAGATCGCCGCCGCGCGGAACATCGACGTACCCCCCGGCTACGACGAGCAGGTGGGCGCCGTCGAGGCGGCAGCCGAGCAGATCGCGGCGGGGGTGCGGGACACCTACACCGAACTCTCGGTCGCGGGGCTCTACGCCGACGCGATCACCCAGGAGGCCGGTCGCCTGGCCCTGGCGGAGGAGGGGACGGCCGACGCCACGCCCGAGGACCAGGTGGCGCGTGGGCGAGAGGTCTTCGCCGAGTGGGTCGCAGACCACACCGTCGAGATCGATCCGCGCTACCAGCTCGCGGTGGTCGGCGGGGACGTCGTGACCGCCGACACGTCAGTGTCCGTGGCCGTCGGGCCGGCGGCCCTGGCCGGTCAGGCCGAGCAGCTCGACCCCGCGGCAGCGGCCGCGCTGCCCAGCTCGCAACGGTGCAACTGATTCCGAACGATTCGCCGTTCTCCAACGGGGCCGTCGGCCCCCGAATGGAGGAGTTCATGGCGGTGATGGTCAGGCTGCGCGCCGAATGCCCGTGGAAGGCGGCGCAGACTCATCGGTCGCTGACCCGCTATCTCCTCGAGGAGACCCACGAGACCGTCGAGGCCATCGAGACGGGTGGTCCGGACGACCTTCGAGAGGAACTGGGCGACCTCCTGCTGCAGGTGTTCTTCCACGCGGTGATCGCTGCGGAGGCGGGCGAGTTCACCCTCGAGGATGTGGTCGGTGAGATCACCGAGAAGATGATTCGCCGCAATCCGCACGTCTTCGCGGTGCCCGAGCGGGCTCGCCCGCTGAGTGTCGACGAGGTCAACGACGCCTGGGAGGCCATCAAGGCCACCGAGAAGCCTCGCGAATCGGTCACCGCAGGCCTCGGCTCCGGGCTGCCGGCGCTGTTGTATGCCGACAAGGTCCTCGACCGCCTCTCCCGGGCGGCCGGGCCGCAGGCCGCGGCGAGCATCGCACCCTCGCCGGTGCTGCCGGCCGACGAGCTGGGACGGCGGCTGCTGGCCCTGGTCGAGGTGGCCCGCGCGTCGGGGGTGGATCCGGAGCAGGCCCTGCGCGACGCCGTACGCCATCGGGTGAAAGCCCACGAGGGACGCTCCGAGCCGAACTAGGGACGCGAACTGACTAGGCTGGGGGCTCGCCCATCCACGACCCAGGAGCACGCCCATGGCTTCGATCGCAGCAGTCGGCGCACGCGAGATCCTCGATTCGCGCGGCAACCCCACTATCGAGGTCGAGGTAGTCCTCGATGACGGCGCGTTCGCCCGGGCGGCGGTGCCCAGCGGGGCGTCCACTGGTGCCTTCGAGGCCGTTGAGAAGCGCGACGGCGGCGAGCGCTACCTCGGCAAGGGCGTCGAGCAGGCCGTCACCGCCGTGCTCGAGGACATCGCCGACGAGATCGAAGGCATGGAGGCCGACGATCAGCGGCTGATCGACCAGGCCATGCTCGATCTGGACGCAACGCCCAACAAGGCCAATCTCGGCGCCAACGCGATCCTGGGCGTGTCCCTCGCGGTCGCGCGAGCGGCTGCTGAGTCCGCCGGGCTGCCGT
>JAKFXV010000107.1 GCA_021731205.1 Nocardioides sp.
TGAGTCACCAGCACGATCGCACCTTCATAGGCGCGGATCGCCGCCAACACCTCCTCGCGCGACGCCGGATCGAGGTTGTTGGTGGGCTCGTCGAGCAGCAACACGTTGGCCGACGAGACCACCAGACTGGCCAAGGCCAACCGGGTCTTCTCTCCCCCGGAGAGCACGGCAGCCGGCTTGTCGGCATCGTCGCCGGAGAAGAGGAAGGACCCCAGCACGGAGCGGGCCTCGGTGTCGGTGAGATGGGGGGCGGCCGAGTGCATGTTCTCCAGCACCGTCCGAGAGGTGTCGAGGGTCTCGTGCTCCTGGGCGTAGTAGCCGAGCTTGAGGCCGTGACCATCCTTGACGACGCCGGTGTCGGGCGGCTCGACGCGGCCCAGGATGCGCAACAGCGTGGTCTTGCCGGCCCCGTTCAGGCCGAGCACCACCACCCGTGAGCCCTTGTCGATGGCCAAGTCGACGTCGGTGAAGACCTCGAGCGAACCGTACGACTTGGAGAGCTCTGCGGCCGTCAACGGGGTCTTTCCGCAGGCCGCCGGCTTGGGGAACGCGATCCGGGCCACCCGGTCGCTGCGTCGCTCGGACTCGAGTCCATCCATGAGTCGCTCAGCTCGCTTGAGCATGGACTGCGCAGCCGACGCCTTGCTGGCCTTGGCGCGCATCCGGTTGGCCTGGTCAAGCAGCATCCCGGCCTTGCGCTCGGCGTTGGCGCGCTCGCGTTTGCGACGGCGCTCGTCGGTCTCTCGCTGCGCGAGATAGGCCGACCAGCCCATGTTGTAGACGTCGATCTCCGCCCGATTGGCGTCGAGGTGGAGCACCCGGTTGACGGTGTCCTCGAGCAACACGGTGTCGTGGCTGATGACCACCAAGCCGCCACGATGAGCAGCCAGGAAGCCGCGCAACCAGACGATGCTGTCGGCATCGAGGTGGTTGGTGGGTTCGTCGAGCAGCAGGGTCTCCGCACCGGAGAACAGGATCCGGGCCAACTCAACGCGTCTGCGCTGGCCGCCCGACAGGGTCTCGAGCCGCTGCCCGAGGACTCGGTCGGTGATCCCGAGACTGTGGGCCAGCTGTGCCGCCTCGGACTCGGCGGCGTACCCGCCGGCCGCGTGCAATTCCGACTCGGCACGGGTGTATCGACGCATTGCTCGCTCACGCCGGGCGGGGTCCTCGCTGGCCATCTCGTGCTCGGCCTCGCGCATCCGGCGTACGGCGGAATCCAGGCCGCGAGCCGACAAGATGCGCTCTCGGGCCAGGACCTGAGGATCGCCGGAGCGAGGGTCTTGGGGGAGGTAGCCCACGGCGCCGGTGCGCTGGACGCTGCCGGCGGCCGGCTGCGCTTCGCCGGCCAGGATTCGAGTGAGCGTGGTCTTGCCCGCGCCGTTGCGGCCGACCAAGCCGATCTTGTCTCCGGGAGCGACCCGGAAGGAGACCTGGTCCATGAGCAGTCGCGGCCCCGCCCGGACTTCCAAACCATGGGCGGTGATCATCAGGAGGATGATTCTACGAGGCGTTCGGTGCGGATTCGCCGCGGCATAGGGTGTCCGCATGCGCTTCAATCCCCGAGCCCGACTCGACACCAGCCGCACCCGGGACTCGTCCGGGGGCGGCGGAGGTCTGGGTGGCGGACGGATGCGGCTGCCGATCCCCGGAGGTCGCGCCGGCGGGGGCGGGCTCGGGCTGGTCATCGTGATCCTGATCGTCGTCCTCAACACGTGCATGGGAGGCGGAGGGATTCCGCTGCCCATCGACACCGGCTTCGACACCACTCGCGTGGCCGCGGACGACACCGGCCGCTACGACTCCTGCGCCACGGGAGCCGACGCGAACAACAACCGGGACTGTGCGCGGATCGCCGTCGAGAACTCGCTCTACGACTTCTGGCGCTCCACCTTGCCGGTGCAGTCCGACGGGGTTTTCCAGCCGGCCCAACTGAACACCTTCTCCGGATCGGTGGGCACCGGATGTGGGGCTGCCACCTCGCAGGTCGGGCCGTTCTACTGCCCGCGCGACGCCACGATCTACATGGACATCTCGTTCTTCGACGACGTGCTCGAGCGCCAACTCGGGGGCCCGGACGGCGGCTTCGTACAGGACTACGTGCTTGCCCACGAGTATGGCCACCACATCCAGAACCTGCTCGGCACGATGAGCAGGGTGCGGACCCAGCAGGGCCCGCGAAGCGACGCCGTACGACTGGAGTTGCAGGCGGACTGCTATGCCGGCATGTGGGCCCGCGCTGCGACTCGCACCCGAGACGCGGGCGGCGAAGTGCTGATCGCTGAGCTCACACGCGAAGACGTGCAGATGGCGATCGACGCGGCGGAGGCGGTCGGCGACGACCGGATCCAGGAGAAGACCCAGGGTCAGGTCACCGAGGAGAACTGGACGCACGGTTCCGGCGCGTCACGAATCCGGTGGTTCGAAACGGGCTACTCGGAGAGCTCGATGGCGGCGTGCGACACCTGGGCCGTGCGCACCCCTTGACCGAGGTTCGGCTTCCGGCTGCGCGCCTCGCGCGCTGGGTCAGCAACTTCGGCGATCGCCACGGTCCGACGACACTGAGCACGGTCGGCGGCGGACTGTGCGGTGTTTCCCAGGACGGCTCACGGTTCACGGCCCGTCTCCCCTTCGCCATGGAGTACGCCGGCCCGGCCTCGGTGAGCGAGTTTGTCGCTGCCGTCGTGCCGCCCGACGACTGGGGCGTCCTCCTCGTGCGCAAGGGCGGCTTCGCCGTCGCCCGGCTCAGCGGGGGTGCGGTGCGCGAGGTGAAGGTCGGACAGCGTCACGTGCAGGGCCGGACCAAGGCCGGCGGGCAGTCGCAGCAGCGATTTGCGCGGCGCCGCGACCAGCAGGCCCGCGTTGCCTACGAGGCCGCCGTCGAGCACGGCGTACGCCTGCTGGGAGGGACCCGCCCGGTCGTGCTCGGTGGGGACCGGGCCGCGATGCGAGAGGTCCTGAGCGATCCTCGCCTGGCGCACCTGGAGCCCGTCGGGCCGTGGCTGCCTGTGCCCGACCCGCGTCGGCGCGTCCTCGACGCGGCCATTGCCGACGCGATGTCGGTCAGCCTCGACGTCACCAATCTCTAGGCCTGGGTCTGCCAGGATGGCGCCCATGTGGCACCCGGAGCCCGACTGGCGTCCGCTGCCTGGCGGGATGGGCCCCTCCACCGTCGGTGTCTGGCTGGAGTCACGCGACGGCGTCGATGTCGTCGTGAAGCGGCTCGAGGCACCGGGAGATCACGATCCCGCCGACCTCAGCAATCCACGCCATTTCGCCTATTGGCGGCGAGCGAGCGACGTGGCGCTCAGCGGGGTCGCAGTTGACACGCCGGGGCTGAAGGCTCCGCGGCTGGTCGGGGCCGAAGAGGACGCCGAGGGCATCACGATCCGGCTTGAACAGGTGCCGAGCGTCCCCATGAACGGGCTGTTCATCGCCCGCTCCCTCGGACGTTTCGCCGGTGCCGTCGTACCCGACGAGCCGTGGCTCGCCAGCCGGCAGCTGGTCGACCGGATGGTGCGCGTCGAACGGCGCGGCGGGTGGCGGACCCTGGCCCGCACCACTGTCGCCGACGTGGCCGAGCGCCTCTGGTCCCGGCGTGGGTCGCTGCTCGCGAGTTTGTACGACGCCCCGATGGTGCTGCAGCACGGAGACCCGGTTCCGGCGAACCTGCCCGGGCGGCTTGAAGACGACGTGGTGGCGATCGACTGGTCGACGCTCGGCGTCGGGCCGGCCGGCGCCGACCTGGGCTACTACGCGTTGTCGGCGAAGGAGGACTTCGAGACCCTGCTCGAGGCCTACCTTGACGGTCTGCCGGTTGCGGCCGCACGGAAAGCCGACGTGCGCCGTGCCGCCCAGATCACGGCCGTCTACACCGTCCTGACCCGCGCGGACTGGGCGCTGTCACGCGTGGCGGAAGGCGAGGGTGCCTTGGCCGGGAAGTTCCGGCATCCCTCCGTGGCGCCGTACCTCCGGGCAATGCAGCGCCAACAGCCCCAGATCGAGGCCCTGCTCTAGGTCGACCCGTCACTCACGAGTCGACACGCCGGAAATGTGGGCACATGAGTGACGGTTCGGCGGTTAAACGTTGAAGCCGAGCGCCCGGAGCTGGTCGCGACCGTCGTCGGTGATCTTGTCGGGGCCCCACGGGGGCATCCAGACCCAGTTGATGGCGACGTCGTTGACCATGCCCTCGAGGGCGCTGTTGGTCTGGTCCTCGATCACGTCGGTGAGCGGGCAGGCGGCTGAGGTCAGCGTCATGTCGATGACCGCGTTGCGTTCGGCATCGAGGTGGACGGCGTACACCAGGCCGAGGTCGACGACGTTGATGCCCAACTCGGGGTCCACCACGTCCTTGAGCGCCTCGAAGACCTCCTCGTCGGTCACCGTGGTGCCGGCAAGCGACACCTCCGGCAGGTCGCTGTGGTCGATGGGTGACTGCTCAACGTCGGGCATGGTGATTCTCCTTTGGTGAGTTCGGGTGGGCCGGCTGGCCGTTCATGGCGCTCGAGGTCGCGTCCTTCCAGGCCATCCACGGCAGCAGCGCGCACTTGACCCGCGAGGGGAACTTCGCCACCCCGGCGAACGCCACGGCGTCGCCCAACGATTCCTCGTCCGCGACCACCGTGCCGCGTCCTTGCATCAGGGCCAGGAACTCCTGCTGTACCACGAGTGCCTGCGCGACCGGCTTGCCGATCACGAGCTCGGTGAGCACCGACGCCGCTGCCTGCGAGATCGAACAGCCGAGAGCGGCGTACGACACGTCGCGCACCACCGGCTCGGCGTCATCTGACAACTTCACGCGCAGGGTCACCTCGTCCCCGCACGTGGGGTTGACGTGGTGCACCTCCACGTCGAAGGGTTCGCGCAGACCGGCGTGCTGTGGGCTGCGATAGTGGTCGAGGATGATCTGCTGATACAGCGCGTCGAGGTCCATGTGATTACCTCGCCGCCGTGACTGGATCGAGCCCGAAGTAGGACCGCGTGAACGCCAACCCTTCGATCAGGGCGTCGATCTCGGCCGGGGTGGTGTAGAGGTACGACGACATCCGAGTCGTCGACTGCACGCCGAACCGCGCATGAGCCGGCTTCGCGCAGTGGTGTCCGGCCCGCACAGCGATGCCGCGGGTGTCGAGCACGGTCGCGACGTCGTGCGGGTGCACGCCCGGCAGGTCGAAGGCGATCGCTCCGCCGCGCTGGCTCGCGTCGAGCGGTCCGAGCACCCGGATCCCCGGGATCGTGGCCAGGCCTTCGAGGGCGTACGCAGTGATCGCCTGCTCGTGCGCGTGGATGGCGTCCATGCCGATGTGGGACAGGTATTCCAGCGCGGCCCCCAGCCCGATCGCTTCCACGATCGGCGGCGTGCCGGCCTCGAACTTGTGCGGAATGGGAGCGTACGTCGACCGCTCCATCGTCACGGTCTCGATCATCTCGCCGCCGCCGAGGAACGGAGGTAGCGCTTCCAGGATCTCCCGGCGTCCCCACAGCACGCCGACCCCGGTCGGGCCGACGGTCTTGTGACCGGTGAACACGACGACATCCGCACCGCTGGCGACCACGTCGAGGGGCAGCTGCGGAGCTGCCTGTGAGGCGTCGACGACGACCAGAGCCCCGACCTCGTGGGCCCTGCGGGCGATCTCGGCAACCGGGTTGATCGTGCCCAGCATGTTGGACACCCAGGTGAGGGAGACGACCTTGGTGCGCTCGGTGATCAGGTCGTCGACCGTCGACAGGTCGAGCCGGCCGTCCTCGGTGAGTCCGAACCACCGCAACCTGGCACCGGTGCGCTGGGTCAGCAACTGCCACGGCACGATGTTGGAGTGGTGCTCCATCTCGGTGATCACCACCTCGTCGCCGACGCCGACTGCCCACTCCCCCGGCCAGGCCAACGTATTGGCCACGAGGTTGAGTCCCTCCGAGGCGTTCTTCGTGAAGATCACCTCGTCGCGCGAGGGTGCCTTGATGAAGGCGGCGACGATGTCGCGGGCGGCCTCGAAGGCAGCACTCGACTCGGCGCCGAGCTGGTGCATCGCACGAGCCACGTTGGCGTTATGGCGTTCGAGGTGATCGACCATGGTGTCGATCACCACCTGCGGCTTCTGTGAGGTGTTGGCACTGTCGAGGTAGACCAGGGCGTGACCCCCCGCCAGCTCACGGTTGAGGATCGGGAAGTCCAGGCGGAGCAGGTCGAGGTCGGGTAGCAGGCCCATCATGGCTCGCTACGCTCGGACCTTGACGTACTTGTCGTAGCCTTCGGCCTCGAGCTGATCGGCCAACTCGGGACCGCCGTCCTCAGCGATCCGCCCGTCGACGAAGACGTGCACGAAGTCCGGCTTGATGTAGCGCAGGATCCGCGTGTAGTGCGTGATCAGCAGCACGCTCTTGTCCCCGGCCGCGGCGAACCGGTTCACTCCGGCTGACACGACCTTCAGAGCGTCGATATCGAGACCCGAGTCGGTTTCGTCGAGCACCGCGACCTTGGGGTTCAGCAGCTCGAGCTGAGCGATCTCGTGACGCTTCTTCTCGCCACCGGAGAAGCCCTCGTTGACGCTTCGCTGAGAGAACGACGGGTCGAGGTCGGCCTGTTGCAAGGCCGCGTTGACGTCCTTGATCCACGTGCGCAGCTTCGGAGCCTCGCCGTCGATGGCGGTCTTGGCAGTGCGCAGGAAGTTGGCGACCGAGACGCCAGGCACCTCGACCGGGTACTGCATGGCCAAGAAGAGTCCCGCGCGGGCGCGTTCGTCCACGGTCATCTCCACCACGTCGACGCCGTCGAGCAGGATCTGTCCGGAGGTGATGGCGTACTTCGGGTGCCCGGCGATGGAGTAGGCCAGCGTCGATTTGCCGGAACCGTTCGGTCCCATGATCGCGTGCGTCTCCCCGTCTCGGATCGTCAGGCTGACGCCCTTCAGGATCTCCTTGGGGCCGTCTTCGGTTTCGACCGCGACGTGCAGGTCGATGATTTCTAGGGTGCTCATCAGTTCTCTCTTTGTTGGTGTGTCAGCTGGGGGCGACGTCGTTGAGGGTGGTGCTGGTGTCGACGTAGACGACGCCGTCTCGCACGTCGACTGGAAAGGTGGCGACGGGTTCGGTGGCCGGAAAGATGGTGGGCTTGCCGGTCCGCAGATCGAACGTCGACCCGTGCAGCCAACATTCGATCTGGCAGTCGGCGACCTCGCCCTCGGTGAGCGCGACCGCCGCGTGCGAGCACAGGTCCTGCAGCGCGAAGAACTCCTCGCCGTCACGGGCCACCGCGACGTCGATGCCGTCGATCGTCACGGCGAAGGCCTCCGTGTCGCCGACCTCGTCGATGGCGCAGGCGCGCGTGAAAGCCATCAGCCACCAGCCAGCACAGTGGTGGCGAGCTCGGCCTCGACGGTGGCGAGCAACTTGCCTTCGAGCTCCGGGACGTCGATACGTCGGATCAGGTCGTTGAAGAAGCCGTGCACGACCAACCGCCGGGCTTCCTTCTCCTCGATGCCGCGCGAGCGCAGGTAGAAGAGCTGGTTGTCGTCGAACCGCCCGGTCGCCGAGGCGTGTCCGGCCCCCTCGATCTCACCGGTTTCGATCTCGAGGTTCGGGACCGAGTCGGCCTGGCAGCCATCGGTCAGCACCAGGTTGCGGTTCTCCTCGTAGGTGTCGATGCCCTCGGCCACCTTGCGGATCAGCACGTTCCCGATCCACACCGCGTGCGCGCCCTCACCCTGCAAGGCGCCCTTGTAGACGACGTTACTGCGGGTCTTGGGCGCATTGTGGTCGACGAAGAGTCGGTGCTCGATGTGCTGGCCGGCATCAGCGAAGTAGAGGCCGAGGAGCTCCAGCGATCCACCGGGTCCGCCGAAGTCGGCGGTCATGTCGTGCCGCACGACATCGCCGCCGAACGTGACAGCGACGTGCTTCAGGGTGGCATCGCGCCCGACCCGTGCCTGCTGGGTGGAGTGGTGGACCGCGTCGTCTGCCCAGTCCTGGACGGTGACGACGGTGAGCGAGGCACCGTCGCCGACCACGATCTCGACGTTCTCAGCCAGCGTCGCCGACCCGTCGAACTGCACCACGACCGTGGCTTTGGAGAACGCGCCGATCCGGATCAACAGGTGCGCCGCGATCGCGTCGGTGGCGTCCAGTCCGGTGAACTGCACGGTGGTGACCTCGGCGACCGACGTCTCGGCCGGGATGTCGACGACGTACAGGCTCTCGGTCGCCGCCCACACGCGCGCGCTGACCCGGTCCCGCGGGATCAGACCCGAGGTTCCGCGGATCGGATCGCTCGCCGGGACGATGTGCGCCACCACTCCGGGGGCGGCGTGCGTCGACACCTTGAAGTCGCCTCCGGTCAGCGGCGCGTCCTGGTGCAGCCCGCGCAGCCGCTTGAGGGGCGTGAACCGCCAGACCTCCTCGCGACCCTGCGGCACCACGTGGTCGGCCACGTCGAACGAGCCGGCCGGGTGCAGGTGGCTGGAGACGGTGCCCGGGGCGACCGTCTCCAGGGCGCCGGCAACGTTAGGAGCTTCGGTGATCGTCATGTCTGCTTTCTGCGTCGGACTGGTGCTGAGGTGAGGTGAGGTCGGACAGGATGGGCGGGCGACGTCGGCGTCAGCCGACTGCCCCTTCCATCTGGAGCTCGATGAGCCGGTTCAGCTCGAGGGCGTACTCCATCGGGAGCTCTTTGGCGATCGGCTCGACGAAACCGCGCACGATCATCGCCATCGCCTCGTCCTGCTCCATGCCCCGGCTCATCAGGTAGAACAGCTGGTCCTCACTGACCTTGGAGACGCTGGCCTCGTGCCCCATCGACACGTCGTCCTCACGGATGTCGACGTAGGGGTAGGTGTCGGACCGGCTGATCTGGTCGACCAGCAGGGCGTCACACAGCACGTTGGACTTCGAACCGTGCGCGCCCTCGTTGATCTGGATCAGCCCACGGTACGACGTCCGCCCGCCGCCACGCGCCACCGACTTGGACAGGATCGACGAGGAGGTGTTCGGTGCGGCGTGGACCATCTTGGCGCCGGCGTCTTGGTGCTGGCCCTCGCCTGCGAAGGCGATCGAGAGGGTTTCGCCCTTGGCGTGCTCGCCCATCAGGTAGACGGCGGGGTACTTCATGGTGACCTTGGAGCCGATGTTGCCGTCGACCCACTCCATCGTGGCGCCGGCCTCGCAGACCGCACGCTTGGTCACCAGGTTGTAGACGTTGTTCGACCAGTTCTGGATGGTCGTGTAGCGACAGCGCCCACCCTTCTTCACGATGATCTCGACGACGGCACTGTGCAGCGAGTCGCTGGAATAGATCGGGGCGGTGCAGCCCTCGACGTAGTGCACGTAGGCACCCTCGTCGACGATGATCAGGGTCCGCTCGAACTGCCCCATGTTCTCGGTGTTGATCCGGAAGTAGGCCTGCAGCGGGATGTCGACGTGCACGCCGGGCGGCACATAGACGAACGAACCTCCCGACCAGACGCTGGTGTTGAGCGCCGCGAACTTGTTGTCACCGACCGGGATCACGGTGGCGAAGTACTCCTGGAACAGTTCGGGCTGCTCCTTCAACGCCGTGTCGGTGTCGAGGAACAGCACACCCTTCTCCTCGAGGTCCTCACGGATCGAGTGGTAGACGACTTCGCTCTCATATTGCGCGGCCACACCGGCGACCAGGCGTTGCTTCTCGGCCTCGGGGATGCCGAGGCGGTCGTAGGTGTTCTTGATGTCCTCGGGCAGGTCCTCCCACGACTGGGCCTGCTTCTCGCTGGAGCGGACGAAGTACTTGATGTTGTCGAAGTCGATGCCGCTCAGATCCGCACCCCACGTGGGCATGGGCTTGCGATCGAAGAGCTTCAAACCCTTGAGCCGTAGGTCGAGCATCCACTCGGGCTCGCTCTTCTTGGCGGAGATGTCGCGCACGATCTCCTCGTTGAGTCCGCGACGGGCATTGGTGCCGGCGTCGTCGGAGTCACGCCACCCGAAGTCATAGCGACCGATGCCTTCGAGGCCGGGGTTGCGTTCGTCGATCGTGGTCATGGGGTAGCTCCATCCGTAACGTGGCCGGGTTGCTTGTACAGGGGAATGTTGGTCGTGCACACCCCGTCGCCGTGGGCGATCGTGGCGAGACGCTGGACGTGGGTGCCGAGGACGCGACCGATGGCCTCGGTCTCGGCTTCACACAGTTGCGGGAACTCGTGGGCGACGTGCGAGACCGGGCAGTGTTGCTGGCACAACTGGGCACCCGCGGAGGCTTGATAGGCCTGGACGCCGACGACCGGCAGCTGCCGCACGCTGGCGGCGTACCCCTCGTCGGTGAACACCTTGGCCAGCGCCTCGGCTGGGGTGAGCGATGGATCCTCCGCGATCACTCGGGCGTAGTCGAGCTCGATGAAGCCCACCCGGCGACGGGCGAACTCCACCACGGCGGCCTCGCCTTGGGTCTCGGCAAGGAACCGCAGCGCCTGGGCCGCCAGATCGTCGTACTGCTGGTCGAAGCGATCCCGGCCGGCTTCGGTGATCTTGAACTGGCGAGCTGGACGGCCGCGGCCGCGGGCGCCGAAGACTCGCTGCTCCACGGATTCGACCGCGCCCTCCTCCAACAGCTGATCGAGATGGCGGCGCACGGCGGCGGGCGTGAGATGCAGCCGCTCGGCCAGATCCGCTGTGGTCGAGCCGCCGTTCTCGAGGATCGAGCGGGCTACGCGAGCGCGCGTCGGGGCGTCCGCGACGGCCACTGCGCTGATTTCCACAACACAATTGTTACGTTAATGCCGACAACGCTTCAAGTAAGGCTGACCTAACCCGAATCGACCTCGCGGGCGGTTCCTAGACTCACCGGGGTGAGTTCGGTCGAAGTGGGCATCGAGATCACCGATCTGGTCGTGGACTACGGCCGCAAGCGCGCCGTCGACCGGCTCACCCTCACCACCTCGCGAGGCTCGATCACGGTGCTGGTCGGTCCGAACGGCGCGGGCAAGACCAGTGTGCTCAGCGTCTGTGAGGGCCTGCGTCGGCCCACCAGCGGTCACCTCACCGTGCTGGGGTTGGATCCGATCAGGGAACGCCGACGGCTGCTGCCGCGGCTGGGCGTGCAGCTGCAAAGCGGTGGCGTCTGGTCCGCCGCGCGCGCCGAGGAGATGCTGCGCCACATCGCCGCCCTGCATGCCGACCCGCTCCCCATCCCGCCCCTGCTGGAGATGCTGGGTCTCGACTCGTGCGGAACCACGGCGTACCGCCGCCTCTCCGGCGGTCAGCAGCAGCGGCTGGGGCTGGCGATGGCGTTGGTCGGGCGGCCGGAACTGCTGATCCTCGATGAGCCGACCGCCGGGATGGATCCTGCGATTCGGTGAGACACCTGGGCGTTGCTC
>JAKFXV010000111.1 GCA_021731205.1 Nocardioides sp.
GTGCAGAGATCGGCATCAGCACCCAGAAGCTGCATGCACGCGGTCCGATGGGCCTACCCGAAATGACCTCAACGAAGTACGTCGTCATCGGCGACGGGCACGTGCGCTGACGGTTCGGCTCGAGCCGGACCCGGCCGGTACTCTGTCGGACATGTCGTTGAGCGAAGCCGTCCGCGCCGCAGTGTTCGTGGTCGCGGAGGAAACCGCCGAGCATGGGGAGCCGTTGATCCACCCCTATCTCGTCGGTGCGGTGACCTTGGCGATCCTGCTGCTGGCACTGGCCGCTCTGGTGGCCTTCGGTGCGGGACGAGAACACAGCTGAGCGGCGAGACTGCCACAGCGCTCCGCCGGGTCGGGGTGATGGGGGGGACCTTCGACCCGATCCATCACGGTCACCTGGTTGCGGCGTCGGAGGCCCAGTCGTACTTCGGTCTCGACGAGGTGGTCTTCGTCCCGACCGGGGACCCTTGGCAGAAGTCCGAGCGACAGGTCTCACCAGCCGAGCATCGCTACCTGATGACCGTGATCGCGACGGCCGCCAACCCGCGCTTTCGGGTGTCTCGCGTCGACATCGATCGGCCCGGGCCGACGTACACCATCGACACCCTGCGCGATCTGCGGGCCGAACTGCCGCAGACAGAGCTGTTCTTCATCACCGGTGCCGACGCCTTGGGGGAGATCTTCACGTGGCGTTCCCCACACGAGCTGTTCGAGCTCGCCAGGTTCGTCGGTTGCACTCGGCCTGGTCACGTCATGGACCCGGCTACGTTGTCCGGCATCCCGACCGAACGCGTGACCCTGATCGAGATCCCAGCGCTGGCGATCTCGTCCACCGACTGCCGTGAGCGGACTCGTCGTCGCGAGCCGGTCTGGTATCTCGTGCCCGACGGCGTGGTGCAGTACATCGCCAAGCACGGCCTCTACGTCCAGCCAGCCGAGTCAGAACCGGAGCCCGCATGACCGCGACCGACCATGCCCGCGAACTCGTGCAGGCCGCCGCGGAGGCAGCCTCTGACAAGTTGGCGACTGACATCGTCGCCTTCGATGTCAGTGAGCAACTGGCGATCACCGACGCGTTCGTCATCGCCTCGGCGAGCAATGACCGCCAGGTCAAGGCCATCGTCGACGCCGTCGAGGACAAGCTGCGCGCCATTGGCGCCAAGCCGATTCGACGCGAGGGGGAGCGGGACGGTCGCTGGGTGCTGATCGACTACGGCGATGTGGTGGTTCATATCCAGCACGAGGAGGAACGGCAGTACTACGCCCTCGAGCGGCTGTGGCGAGACTGCCCGGTGATCGCGCTCTCGGCCGGCATCGGTGCCGATGGCCGCTGACGTGGGTCGTCGGCTGGTGCTCTTGCGGCACGGCCAGACGGAGTGGAACGCCACCCACCGTGCCCAAGGCCATGCCGACGTCGATCTGGACGAGTTCGGCCGGGAACAAGCTGCTCAGGCCGCCTCGGCACTGTCAACGCTGCCGCCTGCCGCCGTGGTCTCCTCCGATCTGGTTCGAGCCGTCAGCACCGCCGGGATCGTTGCCCAGGCGAGCGGACTCTCTGTGCGACAAGATCCCCGGCTCCGAGAGTTCGATCTGGGCGAGCGCACCGGCATCACCATGGCCGACTACTCGGCTCGCTATCCCGACGAATACGCCCTGTTTCGCGCCGGACAGTACGACGTGGTGCCCGGGGGCGAACCCGCACCGCAGGTCATCGCGCGGATGCGGGCCGGCATCGAGGATGCCCTGGCCAGTGTCGAGCCGGGTCAGTTCGTCATCGTCGTGACTCACGGCGCGGCCCTGAAGTTGGTCGTCCTCGACCTCCTCGGACTCCCACAGTCTGGGGCTGCGTCGTTGCGTGCGATGGACAACTGCGGCTGGTCGATTCTGGAGGAGAGTGCCCCCGGGGGCAGGCTTCGGTTGACGGCCTACAACCTGCGCCCCCCGGGTCTGGCCGATTTCGTCGCCCCGGGTGGGGTTGGCTAGGATTCCCAGGTCGCTGGGGCGGTTGCGCCCGGCGGTTCGGGGCTGTGGCGCAGCTGGTAGCGCACCTGCATGGCATGCAGGGGGTCAGGGGTTCGAGTCCCCTCAGCTCCACCCAACGTGCATTCGGTAGGCCGGCTACCTCAGGGGCCGAGGTACATCACGCGGTTGTCGCTGCTGGTGGACGCCGTGTTCGTGTTGCCTGCCTCGTCAGTCGCGACACCGGCAGGCAAGGTGGCGACGATCGTGCCCGTGCTCGTCATCCCGCTCACGCTGACCGTGTAGGTCCGGGGGCCACCGGAAAGGGCCGCCGTCTTGCCGGTCGCCGTGCCGCCGAGGGTGACGTCTGCGGCCGTGAGCCCGAAGGTGTCCTCGCTGAACCGCACCCGGAAGTTGACCGGCGAGGTCATGGCCGGATCCGCCTGGCCCGGTGCTTGGTTAACGGTCACGGTCGGTCGGGTCGTGTCGATCGTGATGGTCGTGTTGGCGGAGTAGGAACCGACGTTGCCGGCCAGGTCGGTGCCCCGAGCGTTCAGGTTCCGGTTGCCGGCCACAAGGGTGACGGTGAAGGTGTAGACCCCGGCCCCGTCGGCGGTCCCGGTGGCGATCACCGTCGTGCCATTGCGCAGGTTCACCGTGGCGCCGGCCTCCGTGGTGCCGGTGACGGTGACCGTCGTGAGCATGGTGATCTGGTCGGTCGAGCTGATGCCGGTGTCGCTGGCGGCGGTCAAGACCGGCGACGAGGTCGTCGGGGCCACGGTGTCGATCACCGCCGTGGACATCACGCTCGGGGCACTGACGTTGCCCGCGACATCGGTCGCAGTGGCCGTGATCGGATGGGTGCCGTTGCTGAGCGTGGGGCTGGTCACGGAGTAGTTGCCCGAGACGATCGCGGCGCTCACCAGGATCGAGGTCCCGTTGTCGAGCAGGGTGATGATGGAGTTGGCCTCGGTGGTGCCGGTGAAGATGGGCAGAGTCACGCTGGTGATGCCGTCGGTGTTGGACGCACCCGAGTCGGTTGCAGTGGTCATCGTCGGGCGAGAGGGTGCGGCCGGAGCCGTGGCGTCGACCGTGATCGTGACCGAACCCGACATGCCCGAGTTGTTGCCCGCGAGGTCGGTGGCCCGAGCGGTGATCGTGTGGGCGCCGTCCGTGAGCGTGGTCGACGTGACGAAGTAGATACCACCGGTCGCAACGCCGGACCCGCGTGGAACCGCGCCCTCGAAGAGGGTCACCGTGGCCGTCGACTCCGCCGTCCCGGTGAACACCGGCGTGCTCAGCATGGTGATCCGGTCGGTGGCCGATCGGCCGGTGTCGCTGCCCGCGGCCAGCGCGGGAGTCGACGGTGTTGCCGGTGCGGTGGTGTCGATCACGATCGTGGAGTTCGCGGAGTAGGGGGAAGTGAGGTTCGCGGCATCCGTGGCGGTTGCCCTGATGCTGTGCGTAGTGGCGGTCAGGGTGGGGCTGGGGATCGTGTACGTCCCGCCGGCCGCAACTCCACTGGCGATCAAGGTCGCTCCGGCGTAGATCCGCACCGTGCTGCCTGCCTCGGCCGTGCCGGTGAAGACGGGAGCGGTGATGTTGGTGATGCCGTCGGAGTTGGAGGCTCCGGCGTCGGTGGCCGCCGTCAAGCGTGGCGCGGACGGCGCGGCCGGGGGAGTGGAGTCGTTGATGACCGTGACCACCGGGCTGAGCGCGCCGATCTCGGTCCAGGACTGGTACACCGCGGTCACGCGGTAGCGGTACTGACCGTCGGGAACGCCCTCGTCGTTGCAACCGGTGCCGGTGACCAGACTGGCCGCCGAACTCGCGCAGGCGGGGAACTCCGCCAGGTCGCCGGTGCGGATCCGCACCACGAAGTACCCCTGGACCGGGATGCCCAAACCCAAGGTGGCGGCGGTCCACGACACCGGAACCGTGCCGCTGTCGGTGGTACTGGTGCCCTGCACGTTGCCGGGGGCGGTCATCACGTCGGTGGTGCCTCCCGCCAGCCCGGCGCCCAGGGCCGTGAAGAAGGCGGCGGCCGACGGTCCTCCCACGACGAGGGCGAACAGACCCAGGGCGGCCGTCCCCACACGCGCGCGCAACGTCCAGACGGCGCGCTGGCCACCTCGGGCTCGCGCTGCGCGTTCCGAAAGCATGTCGGAGGCTCCTGCGGGGTGGGGGATGGAGCAGTCGTGCTGGGTAGTGACTAGCGAGAGCTGATCCGCCGACGCGACGCCGAGTTCGGCGCGCCAGCGGGTCGGTGGATCAGGTGCTCGTGTACGCGATGTCGACCGTGGCGCCCTTGCAGGCGTTCTGGTTCGCACCCGACTTGTTGTTGAACGCGATCGTCAGACCCGACCAGGCGCCAACGCCGGCGCCCGAAGCAACCTCGGCGTTGACCACCGCGGTGCCGGCGATCGTGTAGTCGGTCGCGTCGCAACCGGCCTGGTTGGTGCCCGTGACGGTGGCGGTGACCGAGCCCACGTAGACCGGGCCGGCATTCGGGTTGTCGAAGTTGCCAGACAGCGACTGAGCAGGCGTGCCGGGGGCCAAACCAGTCACCGAACTCGTCTGGTTCACGGTGACGGCCGTTACCGTCCCGGTGGTAACCTGACCGGTACCGGAACCGTTGATGGTCCAGTACCCAAAGGCGGCTCCGGACAGAGCCAACAAACTTGCGAGAGCCAGTGCCATGGCCCTCGTTGTCATTCTTCGCATGAAACTTCTCCTACTCGGGGGGAGTCTCGTGAGGACGAGACCAAAGAGGTGAATTGCCCGTGAGTTGCTTACCGACTAGTCAGTCAGTAAGAAAGAGTGGCACGTTCGGCAGCGATCGACCGTGGAATCGAGAAATATCCCCCGAATGGTCGGTGGCAGCGACGAATTCGGCTGAACTGCAGCCATCGAAGGAACGACGCCATGCCACCACGTAAGGACCCCGAGAAGACAAGACTGGCCATTCGCACCGCCGCGATCGCGCAGTTCCTTCAGCAGGGTTACGAAGCCAGCACGCTGGACGACATCGCTAAGACGCTGGGGCTGACCAGACAAGGTGTGCTCTACCACTACGGCACCAAGGAAGCTCTGCTCCGCAGCATCGTGGAGCCGGTCGTTGTCGACTTCAACCGTGTCATGGACGAACTGCCCCAGGAGCCGGCCACGGACCGAGCGCAACGCAGATACGTGGTGCGCCGGATGCTCGACCCGCTCTGCGAGCACCGCGAAGCGATGGCGCTGATCCTCAGGTTCTCCAACGGCTGTGAGACCATGCAGATGGGTGAGATGGCGTATGCCAACAACACACGCGCGGCCAGAATGCTCGTCGGGGACGCCATGGACACCGACATCCCCACTCGAATCCGGGTAGTTGCGCTTCTGTCGGCGCTCACCGGCGTGATGGGGGCACGGCTCACGGTTCCGTTGGAGTCCTGCGCCGAACGAGAGATCCTGGCCGACGCGCTCGTGGCGATGCTGGAGGACAGCCAACCCGTCCGCGCGGCAACGCAGCTCGGCTGCCCGCAAGCCGGCTGAGAGCGAAGTCACTGCCGGTAAGACCGTAGATCGCTTCGCCGACGACCGCCTGGAACGACACCGGCGAGGTCAACGTCGGGTCCAGCCGACCGGGTGCTTGATTGAGGGTGATGCTCGGCGACGTCAGTTGCTGGTGTAGTCGATGTCGACGATCGCGCCCTGACAGGCGTTCTGGTTGACGCCTGGCAGGTTGTTGAATGCCATCGTCAGACCGCTCCACGAGCCGACGCCGCTCCCGGCAGGGACGTGGGCGTTAACGGTCGCGGACCCAGCGATCACATAGTCGTCCTCGTCACAGCCCGGCTGATCGGTTCCGGCGACCGTCGCGGTCACCGAGGTCACGTAGACCGGCCCGGAGTTGGGATTGGTGAAGTTGCCAGACAGGGTCTGGGCGGGAACTCCGGGGGCCAGCGCACTCAAGGTGCTGGTCTGGTTGACCGTGATGGCACTCACGGTCCCGGGGTTCGCCTGCCCAGAACCGGAGCCGGTAGCGGTCCAGTGGGCGAAGGCAGCGCCCGACAGGGCTAGCCCGCAGGTCAGCGTCATCACGCCGCATCGGGCGGCCGTTCCACTCATCCACTTCTCTCCTCGCCCGAGAGAGGCCTGGGAACTCAGACCTCTGAGGAATTCCTGTAGTTGGTCATGAAATTAGCGCAGCAGAGGGAGCCATTGAATTAGTTTGCCGAACCTGTAAAGGCGGCGGAAATGCGAACGACAATTGGGCGTACTTATGGATAGTTTCGGCGCGGCGAAGGTCGAACTTGAGTCCTAGTGTCGAATTCGCGACATGACCCAATGATTGACGTTCTCGGCGCGCTCATACGAGAGCCCGTCCAGGGCCAGGTGCGCCATCGCCAAGCCACGCCCGGTCTCGGCCATGACATCGGGCATGACACCGGAGGAGAGGTCGCCTTCGTAGGCCTCGCCGTTGTCCGACAGGCGACCGAGCAGTTGCTCCGGGCGAACTTCCAGGTGGAACTGCCAGGTCACCTCCCCGGTGGGCCTACCGTGCTCGACGACGTTGCCGGCGATCTCGATCACGGCTGTTTCGAACAGCATCAGGTCCGCCGGGGAAAGATCGGGGTGCTCGCCAGCTGCTCGCTGCAGGAGTTCGTGCAGCAGGTTCAGGCTCTCGGGCTGTGCTTCGGCGCAGACGTTGTAGTCACCAGTCACGTGTGGCGTCCGCGGGCGTCGAGTGAGACTTGAGCACTCGATCGAGGTTGGTGAGCTGCAGCACCGTCGTGACCTGCTCGGGGGCGCCGGCGATCCTCAGGTCGCCTCCGGCCTGCCTGGTCACTTTCAATCCGCCGATCAGGGCCCCGAGGCCTGAGGAGTCCACGAAGGACGTGTCGGTGAGATCGACGACGATCCGGGCGTGTCCATCGGCCACGGTCTGGTCCACCATCGCCCGAAGCTTGGGCGCAGCCACCATGTTCAATCGTCCGCTGCAGCTCAAGATGGCTGCGTTGCCCACGATCGTCTTCTCGAGTTCCATCAGCGGGTCAGCTCCTTCGTAGTCTCGGGCGCCTGAAACAGCGCCGCACGGTAGATCACGCTCAGCACGAGCAGGTCATAGGTCACCCAGAGCACGTTGACCCAGGTCGCGAGCGCATCGTCGGCCTGCCCGGTGTAGAGGCGGGTCAGCCCGATCACCACCGCCATGACGAGTACGACACTCACCGTGACCTGTGGCCAGATCAGACGCCAAGGAATGCCCCCACCCGGCTGCCTCGTTTTCGGGGTCGCCGCGAAGCCGAGGGGCCGGTGGAAGTAGACGTTGGCGACCCCGTTCACGCAGGCGCGGATCCAGATCGGGAACAGCGCCAGTCCGTATTGATGCCCACGCCAACTCGTCACGCCGTATCCGACGTAGCAGAACAGGGCTTGAGTGAGCAGGAAGTAGGGCACGAAGGCGAGCAGGAACATCAGGTCGAAGGACCGGACGGGCAGGATCCCCGTGCAGAGGAAGACCACCGGAGCGGCGAACAGCGCCAAGGCTGCGAAGCCGGCGAGGTAGCTCCACATCGTCGCGAAGTACATCAGCCGCTGGCCCACCGACAGCCCACGATTCGTCAACGGGTTCTCTCGGAGCAGCACTTGGAGTGCTCCCTGAGCCCAGCGCAGGCGCTGCTGCAGCATCGTCCCCAGATCCTCGGGAGCGACTCCGTGCGCCAGGATCTCGTGGTGGTAGACCGACTTCCAGCCCATGGCATGCATGGACATGCTCGTGGCCAGGTCCTCGGTCACCGACATAGTGGCCAGCGGCATCATCGGCTGCGCCTCTTCCGTGCGATCGACGTCGATCGCACGGACCAGGGCCCGCACCGACTCCAGCGCACCCAGTGGCGATAGATCTCGCTGAGCCAGGTGGCCGATCGCGACGTCGTCGATGATGACTCCGCCCATTTCTTCGTCGGTTCCCACCGCAAGGGCTGCCAGCTCGGCTAGGTCGGCACGCATCGCAACAACGTCCCGGTCGACGATCTGCCGGCTCGCGGCGTCCACCTGCTGCTGGAACGCATAGGTCACATCGCCGACCGGGTGCCCCGCGTCCAGCTGCCGCATCGCATCGTGAGCCGCCCGCCGCACGGAGGTCAGCGCGGCGACGACCTCGGGTCCTTGGTCCTTGGCCTCGGTGGCGGTTCGAGTGAGCATCCGGCTGCCCAGACGCAAGGCCTGGCGGACAGCTGACTCGACTTCGCGGACGTAGCCGACGACGCCGAGCTGCATCAGGGCTTCTCGGCGCAGCACGGTGTTTGACCCACAGAAGAAGGCAGCGTTCCAGCCGTCCTTCCCTTGTTGGATCGGTCCGTAGAACAGGGGCGCCTGGCTGCCGAGGGGGTCGGACTCGGTGACGTTCACGAACCATTGAGGGGTCTGGACCATCCCCACCTGAGGGTCGGTGAACCAGCCGAGGGTCTTGTCCAGGATCGATGGATGGGGAATCTGGTCGGCGTCCAGGATCAGCATGTATTCGCCCTCGGTGAAGAACAGGGCGTTGTTGAGATTGCCTGCTTTGGCGTGACGTGGCCGATCTGCCCAGTCGGAGTCCCGCGTGAGGTAACCGACACCGAGGCTTTGGGCTGCTTGCCGCAACTGCGGTCGTTCGCCGTCGTCGAGGATCCACGTCCGATGCGGGTAGCGGATCTTCACGGCCGCTCGAGCGGTGGCGCTGACCATCCACACCGGCTCGTTGTAGCTGGTGATGAAGACGTCGACCGTGGCACCGCTGGGTGGGGCTGGTGCAGGTCCGCGCTGCTTGATCCGCCACATTGCCAGGCCGAACAGATAGGCGTCGATCAGGAAGAAGGTTTCGGCGAGCACCAACGGCACCGCGATCCACCAGTTGTCCCACGCCACGGAGAAACCCCAGCGCCAGCCGAGGTAGATCGTCCCCGCCAGAACAGTGAGCACCACGAGCACTCGGATCGATAGCCGGTGCATCATGCCCCCGCGCGGCGTACGACGACGGCGGTGATGTCATCCGCCGGCGGATAAGCCGAACCCAGGGTCGCGATCTGGTCGACCATCTCCCAAGCGTCTCGGCTGTACTGACTGAGCTCGGCTGCAGCCTTGGCGGCTGTTTTGGGGTCAGGGAAGTAGTCCAAGATCCCGTCGCTCACCACGATCAGGGTTTCACCCGGATCGAGGCGGTCGTAGCTCGGTTCCCAGCGGTCCCCGACCACTGCCCCCAGGGGTAGCCCATCGGAGGCGAGCTGTCGGATCTGCCCCTCGTCGGTGATGATCAGTGCGAGGCCGTGCCCCGCGTCGATGTATTCGAGGTCGCCTGTCTCCGGATCCAGGCGACTGGTGAACATCGTCACGAACGTCGAGGTGCCGTTGAGGTCGTCCTCCATCGTGGCTGCCGTGCGGCTCAGCGACTCCTGGAGATTGTTGAACCGGGAGGCCCCTCGGACCACCGAACGCACCGCGGCCGCGATTAACGCCGCACCGATCCCCTTGCCCATGACGTCGGCCACCACGATGTGGAACTGGTCACCGCGCAACTGCCAGTCGAAGAAGTCGCCGCCCAGATCACGGGCGGGCAGGCAGCGACCCGCGACGTCGTATCCCGGAATCTCGGGCGCCCGGTTGGGCATCAGCCTGCGCTGGATCTCGCGGGCATGCACGAGGTCGGCATCCGACGCCAGCTCCTGCTCGACCCAGTCCGCAAGGTCCCGCAGGATGGACACCTCGCGAGCAGCCAGCTCGCGGGGCACGGTGTCGAGGATGCACAGGGACCCGACCCGTTGCCCCCCTGGCGCTGCCAGCGGCTGGCCGGCGTAGAAGCGCAGGTGCGGTGGTCCGACAACGAACGGATGAGAGCCGAAGTTCTCGTCGGCGCTCAGGTCGGGGATGACCAAGGCCGCCGGGGTTTGGATCGTGCGAGAGCAGAAGGTCTTGCCGCGTGGCAGGTCGTTGCGCGACATCCCGACCACGGCCTTGTGGAACGCTCGCGATTCGTCGATGAGCTGGACCGACACCATCGGCACACCGAAGATCAGCTGGGCCATCCGCACGATGCGGTCGAACCGCTCTTCGGGGGGAGTGTCGAGCAGGCGCAGCCGGTGCAGCGCGGTCAAGCGCTCCTGTTCACCGATGCTGGTCACCGAGACTCCTGATCCGCGGTCGAAGTTTCGCCGCGAACATTACCTGCGGGCAGCCCTCCGCCGTCGGAAATCAGCCGGTGCGGCGACGACCTCGACCAACCCGGCAGTCCGGGTGAGCACAGTTCACACGGAAGTAACACGGCGACCTCATCCGTTGCTTTCTCGCAACACGTCACGGCGCACTGCGAAACACCGAGCCCAGAGCCTTGTGCAGCAGTGGGGTGGAGCGCGAACGCCAACGGTGTCGTGGCCGTACCGCCTCGTGGCAACACGATCAGTTCTCGATCACGTTCTCAATCACTTTCGGAGGTTCCATGGACGGCTACTACACCTGGATGCTCGTCTCATCCTCGCTCGTCCTGTTGATGACTGCACCCGGACTTGCGTTGTTCTACGGCGGGATGAGCCGCTCCAAGTCGGTGCTCAACATGATGATGATGTCGTTCAGCGCAGTCGGCGTCGTCGGCATCGTCTACGCCCTGTGGGGTTGGTCGATGTCGTACAGCTCGCTTTCGTGGGCCGCGGCGGATGCCGAGAACCCCGGCGCTGAATACGCGAAGCTCTTCGCCAGCCCCTTCGACCAGTTCGGGCTCACCGACACCTTGCCGGGCAACTATGTCTTCGTCGCGTTCCAGATGACCTTCGCGGTCATCACCGCGGCTCTGATCAGCGGCGCGATCGCCGACCGGGTGAAGTTCTCCTCCTGGCTGGTGTTCATGCCGATCTGGGTGACCCTGTCGTACTTCCCGCTCGCTCACCAGGTGTGGGGTGGCGGGTTCCTCAGCAACGTCGACGGGGGTCTGGCGTCGATGGTCTACGGCGTCACTGAGGGCGTCGCCAAGGTGGCCCCGATCGACTACGCCGGCGGCACCGTGGTGCACATCAACGCCGGCGTCGCGGGCCTGGTGCTCGCGCTGCTGATCGGAAGCCGCAAGTCATTCGGCAAGGAGCCCATGCGTCCCCACAACCTGACGCTGACGATGATCGGCGCCGGCCTGTTGTGGTTCGGCTGGTTCGGCTTCAACGTGGGCTCGATCGTGTTCGCCTCCACCGACGAAGCGGAGATGATCGCGCAGTTCACCACCGAGACCGGTCTGGTCTGGCTCAACACCACCCTGGCCACCTGTGCTGCGATGCTCGGTTGGCTGATCGTGGAGCGCTTCAGGGACGGCAAGGGC
>JAKFXV010000338.1 GCA_021731205.1 Nocardioides sp.
TTCCTCTCGTTCTCGCGGCCGTCGCGACCGCGTTACAGACTGTTCGGTCTGTTTTGTACCAGACCAAACAGTCTGATACAAATGCGGCATGCCACGCAATGGGAAGCCCACCCGCGATCGGATTCTCGACAACGCCCAGCGACTGACCTTGGACAAGGGATTCGCCGCGACATCGGTAGACGAGGTGATTGCGGCGAGCAACAGCTCCAAGGGAGCCTTCTTCCACCACTTCCCGAGCAAAAGCGACCTCGGACGGGCGCTGCTGACGCGCTACGCCGAGGCGGACGTGGCGGCGTTGGTCGCCTTCATGGAGCTGGCCGAGGCGACCACGGAGGAACCGGGCGAGCAGGTGCTGGAGTTCATCCGACTGTTCGAAGAGATCGGCGACGACATCATCGAGGAGCAGCAGAGCAGCTGCCTGTATGTCTCGTTCGTCCACGATCGTCAGTTGACCGCCGACGGGAGCACGCACGTGATCGAGGAGGCGATCCGCGCGTGGCGCACGAGGCTGGCCCAAAAGCTGGTAGCCGCGTCTCTGACGCGACCGGGGTTGACCACGATCGACCTCGACGCTCTCGCGGATCACGTCTTCGTGACCTTCGAGGGGGCGTTCATCCTCGCGCGGGCCACCGCCGATCCCTCGGCCATGCGGTCTCAGCTGCGGATCCTGCGGGAACTGCTGCACGCACTGCTGGGCCAGCCGCAACCCCCCGGCTGACCCAGCGGCGCGAAGTGCGCTTTGTGCGAATCAGTTGCCCGTCATTCCCGAATGTTGACGTCCACCAGGGCCGCATTGCCGCGGCCGTCGATGCGGACGGTCGCCACCGCGCGGCCGTCGCGGACGGCGTCCTCGAGGGCCGTGGCCTTGTCCTGGGGCAGGAACCAACTGTCGATCCCGCAGTCCAGGCGCCAGTCGCGATCGCTGCAGCGCAGGTAGGGACCGTCGGCCGGTCGGGTGCGCGTGTAGGTGTCACCCACCCAGACCTCGCCCTCTTGGACGAGCGTCACGAAGACGTCGCCCCGATCGCCGTCATCCATCGGATCGACGATGCTGCCGTCGGTGGAGACCTCCTGCAGATCGGGGTACGCCAACGCGACGTAGGCCCCCCGGAACGGATCGATCGGGTCCACCGGCTCCACCCGCAGGGTGTACTCGTCACCGGTCAGCCGTGCTGTCAACTGGGGCAGGACGCTGACGGCCACCAGTGCGAAACTGACCAACACCACTCCCACCAGGCGGGCGAGTCCCGTTCCTCGAGACTGCGTGCCGGCGGCACCCGGGCCCGGGGTCCTCAGTGTTGAGCTCATGATGCGTCTCCTTGGTTCGTGGTGGCGTTGATGTGCAACTCGGTCTCGAGGGTTTCTGCGAGGCGCCGGCGGGCTCGGTCGAAGCCGTAGCCCGTTGCCAGGAAGATCACCCCGAGGAAGACGAACAGCCAAGCGCCTTGGATGATCTGCGCGAACACCGCGAAACTCTGGAAGGTCGTGAAGATCACCAGGGCCAAGGTCGCCAGGGCGGTCAGTCGCGGGCTGTCGCGCAGGACGCCCAGGGCGGCCACGGCGGCCGCGGCCGCGACATAGGCGCCGACGGAGACTGCCGCATGCAGCCAGGCCGCCGCGTCGATGTTGTCGGGGTCGTTGCCGGCCTCCCACAGGACCAGTCCAATGCCGATCAGGGTTGTCACGATCGCGGCGATCGGCTCCAAGCGTGCTCGGCCGGTGCTCACGGCCATGGCTGCTGGGGCGAGAATCGCGGCGATCGTGGTGCCGGCGATGAGGGTCGGTGTCCACGCGAAGTCGGTGCGGTCCAGGCTCGGCACCGCAGCCGCGAAGAGGCCGATCAGCAGCATGGCGACGCCGGCTTCACGCCAAGGGGCCGAGAAGTTCGGCAGCCAGCGCTCCTGCACGCCGGCCCAACCGATCGCGATGACACCCGCAGTGAACAGCGCGATCACCGCGCCGAGGCCGCTGGCCTCGTCCCACAGCAACTCGCCGACGTACCACCCGAGCCCGGCGAACATGCCGATGATCACGGCGCCGAGGCTGCGCACGGTGTAGCCGTACACCAGCGCGCCGGCCGCCCACAGGCCAACCAACTTCGGCTCGAAGGCGGGCACCTGCATGCTCTGGGCGGCTTGGAAGATCACCGGCCCGAAGGTCAGTGCCGCGAGGATTCGCGCTGCGCCGACGACCGGCGAGGGGATCGACCCGCCGTGTGTGCGGCGGGTTGCGAGGTATTCGGCGGTAGACAAGAAGCCCAACCAGATCAGCGCGACCGCGACGAAGCGTCCGATCGGCGGCAGTTGGTCGAGGTTGGCGGCCACCAACCAGATCACTCCGAAGCCGACGAAGGCGGCGCCGAGGGTGAGGAGCAGCTTGGCGAGGCTCAACTTCGACGCCGAGCGGTAGCGCGACAAGATCGCCTGGGCCTGCGTCTGGTCGATCAGGCCGTCACGGTTCCAGGCGGCGACTTCGTCGGCGAGCCAACGCGCCTGGTTCGGCGTGATCGGCGTACGCCGGTCGATAGCGGGGCTGGCGGGTGCTGCAGGAGCAGCCGGAGAGTTCGTCATGGGTCCATCATGGGTGGCGCCCGCCCCAGGCACATGGGTACAGAGACTCATCTTTGCGAGGTCTTTGGCCGCGTTTGCACTCTCAGGGGTCGAGTGCTAAACATGAGGCTGGCACTCGTAGCATGAGAGTGACAACATCTGGGCTGATTTGTTGAGGTCCGACGCGCCGGCGGGAAGGGTCCGCCGGGTCAGCGGGACCGTCCGTCGCGGGCAACCGATCGGCCCGTCCCAGACTGTGGAGGAAGCGCACGCGCATGGCCAAGCTGATTGCTTTCAATGAGGAGGCCCGCCGCGGCCTCGAGCGTGGCATGAACACGCTCGCTGACGCGGTCAAGGTGACCCTGGGTCCCAAGGGCCGCAACGTCGTACTCGAGAAGAAGTGGGGCGCCCCCACGATCACGAACGACGGGGTGAGCATCGCCAAGGAGATCGAGCTCGAGGACCCCTACGAGAAGATCGGGGCCGAGCTCGTCAAGGAGGTCGCGAAGAAGACCGACGACGTCGCAGGAGACGGCACGACCACGGCGACCGTGCTCGCCCAGGCGATGGTGCGCGAGGGTCTGCGCAACGTCGCCGCCGGGGCCAACCCGATGGGCCTGAAGCGGGGCATCGAGAAGGCCGTCGAGGCGGTCTCTGCCCAGCTGCTCACCATGGCCAAGGACGTCGAGACCAAGGAGCAGATCGCTTCGACGGCCTCGATCTCGGCTGCGGACCCGGTGGTCGGCGAGATCATCGCCGAGGCGATGGACAAGGTCGGCAAGGAAGGCGTCATCACCGTCGAGGAGTCCAACACCTTCGGGCTCGATCTCGAGCTCACCGAGGGCATGCGGTTCGACAAGGGCTACATCTCGGCGTACTTCGTGACCGACCCCGAGCGCATGGAGACGGTCCTGGAGGATCCCTACATCCTGCTCGCCAACCAGAAGGTCAGCTCGGTCAAGGACCTGCTGCCGCTGCTCGAGAAGGTGATGCAGTCCGGCAAGCCGCTCGTGATCATCTCCGAGGACGTCGATGGCGAAGCGCTCTCGACTCTGGTCGTCAACAAGATCCGGGGCACCTTCCGTTCGGTCGCCGTCAAGGCGCCAGGTTTCGGTGATCGCCGCAAGGCGATGCTCCAGGACATCGCGATCCTCACCGGTGGTCAGGTCATCTCCGAAGAGGTCGGCCTCAAGCTCGAGTCCACCGGCATCGAGCTGCTCGGTCAGGCCCGCAAGGTCGTGATCACCAAGGACGAGACCACCATCGTCGACGGAGCGGGCGACGCCGATCAGATCGCCGGTCGGGTCAACCAGATCCGCACCGAGATCGACAAGTCCGACTCGGACTACGACCGCGAGAAGTTGCAGGAGCGGTTGGCCAAGTTGGCCGGCGGCGTCGCTGTGATCAAGGTCGGCGCGGCAACCGAGGTCGAGCTCAAGGAGCGCAAGCACCGCATCGAGGACGCCGTTCGCAACGCGAAGGCAGCCGTCGAGGAGGGCATCGTCGCCGGAGGTGGCGTCGCGCTGGTGCAGGCGGCCGCGGTCGTCTTCGCCAAGCTCGACCTGACCGGTGACGAGGCGACGGGTGCTGAGATCGTTCGCAAGGCGACCGAGGCTCCGCTGAAGCAGATCGCGATCAACGCCGGCCTCGAAGGCGGCGTGGTGGCTGAGAAGGTGCGCAATCTCGACTCCGGCCATGGCCTGAACGCCGCGACCGGGGAGTACGTCGACATGATCGCCGCAGGCATCATCGACCCGGCGAAGGTGACGCGCTCCGCCCTCCAGAACGCAGCGTCCATCGCGGCGTTGTTCCTCACCACCGAAGCTGTCATCGCCGACAAGCCCGAGAAGGCGCCGGCGATGCCGGGCGGTGGCGACGGCGGCATGGGTGGCATGGACTTCTGACCGAAGACCGGGTCGGCCCCTCGGGTTTGGGGGAGTCGGTGAGTTTCCGGTCGTAGGGAGGGAGTCCCAAAGGGATGGACTTCTGACCGAAGACCGGGTCGGCCCCTCGGGTTTGGGGGAGTCGGTGAGTGTGACAGGTGGGCCCCCGCTTCGGCGGGGGTCCACCTGCATTTAGCCCAACCCCGCGCGGGACGTCATACGCCGCGGTCGCCATAGCGACCACTTCGTATGACGTCCGGGAGGGGTTGGGCCTGGGAGACTTGTCGAGTGAGCGCGTATGGCCTGGTGCTGGCCGCAGGGGCCGGTCGACGGATGGGCACGCCGAAGGCCCTGATGCACGACTCCGATGGCACGTCCTGGTTGCGGCGCGCGATCGGGACCCTGCAACAGGCCGGCTGCCCCCAGGTGTACGCCGTGCTCGGCGCGCGCGCCGCGGAGGCCCACGCCCTGGTGCAGGACATCGACGTGCACGTCGTGGTGGCCGAGGACTGGGCTGGGGGGATGGGGTCCTCGCTACGGGCCGGATTGGCCGCGCTGCGAGACACCGACGCCGAGGCGGCTGTCGTGATGCTCGTCGACCTCCCCGACGTCTCATCGGCTGTGGTCGCCCGCACCCTGGAGGGTGCCGGTCCGACCACGCTGCGACGTGCGACCTACGACGGCCGCCCCGGGCACCCGGCAGTGATCGGCCGAGCGGCCTGGCCAGAGGTCATGACGAGCGCGGATGGCGATCGCGGCGCACGGGAGTTCTTCGAGACCCATCCCCACGAGCTCGTCGAGTGTGGCGATCTGGCGGGCGGTCGCGACGTCGATCACCCGCCGCCAACCTTGGGACAACCTGAACACTCGTAGCATCGAGACATGCCCGAGCAGTCCAACCCCGCGTCGGCGGGTCTGTCGACCTCGCCGACCGATCTCGGCGCCAAGCTGAGCGCTACGGGATACGTTGGAGACGACGCGCTCGCGACCGTGACGCACCTGGCCTTGGTGATGCAGCGTCCACTGCTGCTCGAGGGCGAGCCCGGCACCGGCAAGACTGCGCTAGCTGAGGCGATCGCCCAGGCCCTCGAGCTGCCGTTGATCCGCCTGCAGTGCTACGAGGGCATCGACGCCACCCAAGCCCTCTACGACTGGGACTTCCCGCGGCAGATCCTGCACCTGCGAGCCCTCGAGGCCACCGGGGGCGCCGACGTCGAGGAAGCCGAGAAGTCGTTGTACGACGAGCGCTTCCTGCTCGCGCGCCCGGTGTTGGCGGCGTTGCGCCAGTGCCCCGCCGTACTCCTGATCGACGAGGTGGATCGCGCCGACGACGAGTTCGAGGCGTTCCTGCTCGAGGTGCTGTCGACCTATCAGGTGACGATCCCCGAGCTGGGCACGGTCAAAGCGACTACCCCCCCGATCGTCATCTTGACCTCCAATCGCACCCGCGAGCTGCACGATGCCCTGAAACGTCGGTGCCTCTATCACTGGATCGATCACCCGGGACTGGAACGCGAGGTGGCGATCGTGCGCTCTCGTGCCCCGGAGGTGTCCGAACGGCTCTCGCGGCAGGTAGTGACCCTGGTCCAACAGCTGCGTGGGCGTGGGGACCTCCTCAAGCCGCCAGGGGTGGCCGAGACTCTGGACTGGGCCCGGGCGCTCGACCGCCTGGGGGTGGCCGAGGTCGACCTGGAGTCGGCGGCGCTGACCTTGGGTGCACTGATGAAGTACCGCGAGGACTCCGAACGGGTCAAGCAGGCGCTCGACCGGATGCTGGCGGTCTAGTGAGCGCCCATGCCGGCGACGAGATCCTGATCGCGTTCGCCACCGCGGTGCGGGCCGCAGGCGTCCCGGTCACCATGGATCGCACCCGCACCTTCCTCGCCGCGGCCGCGCAGCTAGGAGTGGGCGATCGCCGGTCCACCTACGTCGCCGGCCGGGCCACTTTGTGCAGTGGTCCCGACGATCTGGATCGATACGACAAGCTCTTCCACAGCTGGTTCGACGCGCAGGAGCCGCTGCCGCGCACGGTGGAACGCGAACGCGACCCGGTCCGTTCGCTGGCGCCAGGATCTGACGACGACGACCTGCTCGGCCAAGGCGACGCCGAGGAGCCCGAGGACTTGCTTCGCGTCGCCGCCAGTGACACCGAGCTGCTGCGACACCGTGACGTGGCCGAGATGTCACCGGCGGAGAAGGCCCTGATGGCCCGGATGTTCGACGCGTTGCGGCCGCGGTCACCGGTCCGGCCGGCACATCGCAGGAGGCCGTGGCATCGCGGTGAGGTCGACCCGCAGCGCACCCTGCGCCGCACCTTGCGCCAACTCGGCGAGCCGGGTCGCGTGGAGTGGCGCCGCCGCGGCGTACGCCCCCGTCGGCTGGTGCTGCTCATCGACGTCTCCGGGTCCATGCATGCGTACGCCGACGCGCTGCTGCGGCTCGCCCACCGGTTCGCCACTGCCGACGGGCGGCGCGGTCCCGTCGAGGTGTTCACGATCGGGACTCGGCTGACCCACGTGACCAGGGCTCTGCGTCAGCGGGATGCGGAGTCTGCCCTCGTGGCCGCGGCACAGGTCGTTCCCGACTGGTCCGGAGGGACCCGGCTGGGTGAGACGCTGCGGGTGTTCCTCGACCGCTGGGGTCAACGAGGCATGGCGCGCGGATCCGTGGTCGTCATCTTCAGCGACGGGTGGGAGCGCGGCGATGCCGCCTTGTTGGCCGAGCAGATGGGTCGCCTGCACCGGCTGGCGCATTCGGTGGTCTGGGTCAACCCCCATCGCGGTCGGGTGGGATACCAGCCCGTCCAGCAGGGAATCCTTGCCGCCTTGCCGCACGTTGATCACTTTGTCGCGGGGCACTCTCTCGCGACGTACGCCGACCTGAGCGAGGTGATCGCGCATGCGTGAGGTATTGCCGGAGTTGTTGGCGTGGTGGCGCGCCGGGGAGACCGTCGGGCTCGGGACCGTGGTGGCCACCTTCCAGTCCGCGCCCCGGCCGCCGGGAGCCTCGATGATCGTCGGTCCGGCCGGGGAGGCCGTGGGCTCGGTGTCGGGGGGCTGCGTCGAGGGGGCGGTCTACGAGCTCGGCGAGACCGTCGTGTCCAGCGGGCAGGCGGTGCTGCAACGCTACGGCGTCTCTGACGATGACGCCTTCGCCGTCGGGCTGACCTGCGGGGGCATCCTCGACGTCTACGTCGAGAAGGTCAGCCAGGAGACCTTCCCCGAGCTGGCCGAGATCGCCGAGGACATCGACGCCCAGCGGCCCGTGGCCGTCGCCACGGTCGTCGACCACCCCGATCCGACCTGGGTCGGTCGCCGGGTGGTGATCCGGCCGGACGCGACCACTGCCGGCACCCTCGGCAGCGAGCGCGCCGACGACGCCGTACACGACGATGCGCTGGGCCTGCTCGCAGCCGGCCACCATGCCACGTTGACCTACGGCCCCGACGGTGAGCGTCGCGGCGAGGGCATGCGGGTGTTCGTCTGGGCCTTCGCCCCGCCTCCGCGGATGCTGGTCTTCGGGGCGATCGACTTCGCCGCAGCGGTGGCCAGGGTGGGGGAGTTCCTAGGATTCCATGTGACCGTCTGCGATGCCCGACCGGTCTTTGCGACGGTGTCCCGGTTCCCCGATGCTCACGAAGTCGTCGTCGACTGGCCGCACCGCTACCTCCTTGCCGAGGCGGCCGCCGGCCGGATCGACGGGCGCACGGCGTTGTGCGTGCTCACCCATGACCCGAAGTTCGATGTGCCGCTGCTCGAGGTCGCGCTCCGCCTTCCGGCGGTTGGGTACGTCGGCGCGATGGGCTCTCGGCGTACTCACGAGGATCGGCTGGATCGCCTGCGAGCCGCCGGGCTCACCGAAGCGGAGCTGGCCCGGTTCTCGTCCCCGATCGGTCTCGACCTCGGCGCCCGCACGCCGGAGGAGACGGCCGTGTCGATCGCGGCGGAGATCGTGGCCCTGCAATGGGGCGGCAGCGGCGAGCGGCTGGCCGAGACCCAGGGTCGCATCCACCACGAGTCCGGCGTCCTGGAGCGATGAGGCCCACCCGCGTGCGGAGGTCCGCGGGCCGGGCTCGACAGTTGGCGGCTGCGGCAACGTGTGGTGCGGTTCTCCTCGCAGGTTGTGGGAGTCCCGACTCGCCTGACGCGGGGCCTTCGCCCTCCGGTCCCGCGGTCCGACCGAGTGCGCCCGACGAGGCCCCGAGTCCCCGCCCGGCCGAGGAGTCGCCCGACGACGCCCCCGTTGCTGCGCATCGACTGTCACTGCCGACGCTGATGGCCGAGACCTACGACGCCGGCCCGATCCGGCGTACGCGGTTGGTCGTCGACACCGGGGCCTATCGACGGTTCGAGGCCACCTACCGCAGCGGCAGGGTGCGGGTGTCGGGGATCTTGTTGGTCCCGCGCGGCGCGGGACCCTTTCCCGCGGTGGTGCTCAACCACGGCTACATCGACCCGGCGGTCTACGTCTCCGGACAGGGGTTGGCGCGCGAGCAGGACGCGCTGGCTCGGGCCGGATTCGTGGTCTTGCACACCGACTATCGGGGCCATGCCGGCTCCGATCCGATCCCCAACTCCGATCGAGAGACCCGGCTCGGCTACACCCGCGATGCCATCAACGCCGTCCTCGCGTTGCGGCAGGAGCAACGGGTCGACCCCACCCGGATCGCGATGCTCGGGCGCTCCATGGGCGGTGGGATCACCTACAACGTCCTGGTCGCGCAACCGGGTCTGGTCAAGGCCGCCGTGGTCTACGCGCCGGTGAGCTCCCGGTTCGAGGACAACCTGCGACAGTTCGTCATCCCGGGTCGCCCTGAGGCCGCTCGCCGGCTCTTTGCCCGGCACGGCACTCCGCGGGAGTCCCCGGAGTTCTACGCCGGCTTGTCGCCGCGCAGCTACTTCGACCGGATCACCGAACCGGTATTGATCCACCACGGCACCAGCGACGACTCCTGTCCGATCGCCTGGTCGCGTGCGACGCGCCGGCTGCTGCGTGCCGAGGGGGTTGACGTCAGGCTTCGGATCTACCCGGGGGAGGAGCACGCGTTCGGCCCGCAATGGGCCCTGTCCATGCGGCGCACGATCGGGTTCCTGCGACGCCAGTTGGCCGGCTGAGCGAACGGCTCCGCGAAGTTGGACGGGTTTCCACCGACCCGGGGCTGGGTTACCGTTGCGGCCTGTCGACGTGATCGCCATCACACTCCGGAGATTTCCCATGAGCGGACGCAGCGCCTTGCAGGCTCGCCGCATGGAGGCCGTTCGGGCCTGGACGACCTTCGTTGAGCACGGTGATGAAGCCGGGCCGTTGGTGCGCCCGGAGATCTTGAGCAGTTGGCAGCGTTCGGGGGCTGCCATCGAGCCGACGGTCGATCAGGCACCGATGTCCGACGAGGGCGACACTGCCGCGGTCTACAACGGCTCGCCGCTGCAGATCGCCGTGTCGCGGGTCGAGGAGGAGCTGCGCCGTACGGCCGAGGACGGCGATCTGGTGCTGGCGGTGACCGACGCGGAGACCCGCATTCTGTGGACGTACGGCGGCCGCGTGATGCGGCGCAAGGCGGAGTCGGTCAACTTCGTGGCCGGAGGACGTTGGGACGAGGCGAGCGTGGGCACCAATGCCTTGGCGCTGGCCGTGCGCGACGGGACCCCGTCCATGGTGTTCTCGGCCGAGCACTATGCCTCGATCGTGCACAACTGGGTGTGCTGGGCCGCGCCTCTGCGCAACCCGACCACCGGCGAGCAGATCGGCGTCATCGACCTGTCGACCACCTGGGACCGCACGCACCCGATCGGGCTGGCGACGGCCCGGATGATGGCGCGGATGATCGAAACCGCGATGCCGCATTCGAGTTGGCGGCCGCCTCAGGACTCGACCTACCTCTCCGTGCAGGCGGGTCTGAGCATGACGCTGCTCGGGACAGCAGAGACCCGGCTGGACGGGCAACGGCTGCTGCTGAATCGCCGCCAGACCGAGATTCTCGCCCTGCTCGCGCTGCACCCGGAGGGGTTGTCGCTGGAGCAGTTGCACGCGCTGGTCTACGGCGAACAGTCCGTGACGCTGTCGACGCTGAAGGCCGAGGTCTCGCATCTGCGCCGATCACTGGGTGGGCAGCTGGCCTCGCGTCCCTATCGCCTGCTGATGCCCGTGGACACTGATGTCGACCGCGTCTTGACCCTGGTGCGTCAAGGACACACGGCCGCGGCGGTTGACGCCTACGGCGGCGATCTGCTCCCTGGCACCAATTCCCCGGCCTTGTGCGAGCTTGCCGATTTCGTGGCCGTCGCCGTGCGCGAGGCCTTGCTCGCGGACCCACGACCTGGTGCTGTGCTGCGCTACACCGAGTTGGCGCCGTACGACACCGAGGTGGTGGAGGCCGCACTGGCCGGTCTGGGCAACCACGCCCACCCCGACCGGCCCTTGCTCCGGGCCCGTCTCGCCGCCGCCCGCGGCTAACCCCCGCCAACCGCCGAGGCGTCACAAACACGCGTCGAGGGGTCACAAACACGCGTCGAGGCGTCACAAACACGCGCCGAGGCGTCACAAACACGCGTCGAGGGGTCACAAAGTAGGAGGCATACGAAGCCGCGCGGACACCCACCCGTCAATCGGCGGTCGACACGCCGCCTAAGTGGGTACATGAGTGACGGGTCGC
>JAKFXV010000336.1 GCA_021731205.1 Nocardioides sp.
GGTGACTCACGACGAGGGCGCCGTCACGGCGCTCCAGCCCGATCGGGTGCTCATCTTGCCCGACGGGGTGGAGGATCTGTGGAATAGCGAGTACGCCGACCTGGTTGCCTTGGCGTAGCACGCAGCGAGCAGGGACGGGAGCACTGAGTGTCGGGTATGTCAGGGATGGGCTCCACATGGCGCCACATCCGCACCGACCGCAGCGCGGTCGACAACCATATCGACCGCGGCACCTTGCGCCGCGTGTTGCGCTTCGCCCGTCCCCACCGCCTGCTGATCGCCGCCTTCTTGGTGTTGACCGTGCTCGATGCCGGGCTGGTCGTGGTCACGCCGCTGTTGGTTCTCCAGGTCGTCGACGTTGCCATTCCCCAAGGGGACATCCGACTCGTCGTGCTGCTGGCGCTGGGCATGGCCGCGGTCGCTGTCGTCGACGCGGTGCTCGCGGTCGCGTCCGGGTTCTTGTCCTCACGCATTGGCGAGGGTCTGATCTTCGACCTCCGAACCAAAGTGTTCGCTCACGTGCAGCGCCAGTCCCTGGCGTTCTTCACCCGAACGCAGACCGGGGCTCTGGTCTCTCGGCTCAACAACGACGTGCTGGGTGCCCAGCGGGCCTTCACCTCGGCGCTGTCCAGCACGGTGTCGAACATCATCTCTGTGGTGGTGGTGGGCATCGCCATGATCGCGCTGAGCTGGCAGGTCACCGTCGCCTGCCTGGCGCTGTTCCCGCTGCTGCTGTTGAGCTCGCGGCTCGTCAGCAACCGCCTGGCGGGCCTGACCAGGCAGCAGATGGAGAGCAACGCCGACCTCGGCAACGCGATGACCGAGCGGTTCAATGTCGGCGGGGCCATGCTGCTCAAGCTGTTCGGGCGGGCCGACCACGAGGATCGGGTGTTCGCCACGAAGGCGGCCAGTATCCGTGACGTAGGCGTGCGGATCGCGCTGATCACGCGACTGTTCGGCGCCACGATGATGCTGGTTCCGGCGTTGGCCACTGCGATCGTCTTCGGTGTCGGGGGAGTGTTGGCGATCCGCGAGCAGTTGACCGTCGGCACGATGCTCGCACTCGGCACCCTGCTCCTGCGCCTGCTCGGCCCCTTGCAGGGGCTCTCCAACGTTCGCATCGACGTGATGACCGCGCTGGTCAGCTTCGAGCGAGTCTTCGAGGTCCTCGATCTGCCGGCCGCAGTCGCCGAGCAGCCCGACGCGCGGCCGCTGCCCGGCGGCGCGGCCACGCTCGAGTTCGATCGAGTCGGCTTCACCTATCCCACGGCCGACGACGTCTCCCTGGCGTCCTTGGAGACCGTGGCTCGCACGGAGATGCGGTCGGGTGGACCGGTGTTGACCGACATCTCCTTCGCCGCCGAACCTGGCCAGATGATCGCGCTGGTGGGACCGTCCGGCGCCGGGAAGACATCGCTGACCCACCTCGTCGCCCGGCTCTATGACGCCACCACCGGCTCGGTTCGCGTGGAGGGGCTAGACGTCCGGGACGTGACCCTGCAGTCACTTGCCGACACCGTCGGCTACGTCACCCAGGACGCCCACATGTTCCACGACACGATGCGAGCGAATCTGCTGTACGCCCGGCCGGGCGCCACCGATGGACAGATCTGGGCCGCGCTGGAGTCTGCCCAGATCGCCGAACTCGTGCGTGGGCTGCCCGAGGGCCTCGACACGGTCGTCGGCGATCGCGGCTATCGCCTCTCCGGCGGCGAGCGGCAGCGCCTCGCGATTGCGAGGCTGCTGCTCAAGGCGCCGGCGATCGTCGTACTCGATGAGGCCACCGCTCACCTCGACAGCGAGTCGGAAGTGGCCGTGCAGCGGGCCCTGGACGCTGCCCTGCAGGGACGCACGTCGCTCGTGATCGCGCACCGGCTCTCGACCGTGCGTGATGCCGACCGGATCCTGGTCCTGGACCGGGGCCGAATCGTGGAGTCCGGCAGTCATAGTGAGCTGCTGGCGGCCGGAGGTTTGTACGCCGACCTCTACCGGACGCAGTTTCGCAGCGAGAGCGTCGGCGTCACGTCCTAGCCGGGCGTGGTCGCGTCGAGATCGCGACGACGCCGCCGCGGACCGCGGCGCTCGTCGTAGGCGAGGTAGCCGAACCCGCCCACGGCCAGTGCCCCGAAGAACCACCATTGCAGGCCGTAGAAGAAGTGCGGACCACTTCCCGGGTCAGGAAGCTCCGGTGCCGCCAGCGACACGCCGGGTTGCGGACTCTCACGCTCCAAGACGACGAAGCCGCGCAAGAGCTCGAGGCCGACGCCTGGTCCGATGGTTTTCGACGACACCGCGCGCGTCGACACGGCGGCCGGGCCGGGAGCGTCGGTCACGGCGGTGCTGTCGCCGGTGGCGTCGCGACGCACCCAGCCGATGATCTCGACCTCGCCCGGCGGGGGAGCCGGGAGCTCGGCCACCGTTGCGCCGCTGTTCGCGGAGGGCAACCACCCGCGGTCGATCAAGACGCCGGTTCCGTCCGGCAATACCAGCGGCACCACGACGTCGACGCCGGCGGTGCCCTCACGGGTCTGGTAGCGCACGACCACCGTGCGCTGCGCGTCGTAGCGTCCGGTTGCGGAGACTCGACGCCACTCGGAGGATGCGGGCACCTCGCGGTCGGCGGAGAGCACGTCGGTGACCCTCAGTGGGGCAGCGGCGAGGTTGCGCTCGAACACCGCGTTGCGTTCGTGACGATCCTCGAGTCGCCCGAACTGCCACTCGCCGAGCCACCACGCGAGGGAGGCCAGGAGCGCCACCACGACGGCGAAACCGAGCCACCGACGGCTGAGCAGGAATCCCCAGGACCGCACCTGCCGAGCGTAGCCGCCCGGTCCGGGACAGAACTCGGGTGGCCGCTCGGAGCGGCGACTAGACTGCCACGGTGATCACCGACGTGCAGTTGCTCGCCGACCGCTTCGGCCGTGTCGCTCGTGACCTGCGCGTGTCCTTGACCGACCGCTGCAATCTGCGTTGCTCCTACTGCATGCCGGCCGAAGGCCTCGACTGGCTCCCCGACGACACCGTGCTGACCGACGACGAGATCGTCCGGTTGATCGGCATCGCCGTGCGGCGCTTGGGCATCACCGAGATTCGCTTCACCGGCGGTGAGCCGCTCGTACGCCGGGGACTGGTCGGCATCATCGAGCGGACCCGCGAGCTCGGCCCGGACGTGGAGCTGTCGGTCACCACCAACGCCCTAGGCCTGGCCAAGATCGCCGATCGCCTGGCTGCGGCCGGTCTCGACCGGGTCAACGTCAGCCTCGACAGCGTGCGCCCCGAGACATTCGCGGCCATCACCCGTCGGGACCGCTTGTCCGACGTGCTCGCCGGGTTGGCGGCTGCAAAGGCGGCCGGTCTCGGCCCGGTCAAGGTCAACGCGGTGCTGCTGCGTGGCTACAACGACGACCAGGCGCCCGAGTTGTTGCGCTGGGCGATCGAACACGACTATGCGCTCCGGTTCATCGAGCAGATGCCCCTTGATGCTCAGCACGGCTGGACCCGCACGGAGATGATCACCGCTGATGAGATCTTCACCCGGCTGGCCCCGGAGTTCGACCTGACACCGGCTCGCGAACCACGCGGAAGTGCCCCCGCAGAGTTGTTCCTCGTCGACGGTGGCCCAGCGACCGTTGGCCTGATCGCCTCGGTGACCCGGCCGTTCTGCGGAGACTGCGACCGGGTCCGGCTCACGGCCGACGGCCAGATCCGCAACTGCCTGTTCGCTCGCACCGAGTCCGATCTTCGCGGTGCCCTGCGTGCCGGTGCGAGCGACGACGAACTGGCCGATCGGTGGGTGGCCGCGATGTGGGGCAAGCGCGCCGGGCACGGCATCGACGATCCGACGTTCTTGCAACCTGACCGGCCGATGTCGGCGATCGGGGGCTAGCGAGCGCGCGGCCTCAATGTGGTTGGTCGTATGAAAATGCCGGACAACCACGGGGGAGGCTGTCCGGCACTCGTGCCAGTGTGACACTTCGGGTCGTGTGTGTCACCCGTCGAGCGCCCCGCCACGCTCATCGGCGGACGGTGCGGGCAGCCCGAGCCGAGCCGGTGCCTCGGGCACGAAGTCGTCGTCTCGGGGGCCCGCGGTGTTCGCCATGACGACCGCGATGTAGGGCAAGAACACGGCTCCCGCGACCAGCACCCACCGCAGCGGTCCTTCCACCAGGATCGCCCCGATGAAGCAGGCTGTGCGAATGGTCATCGAGATGACGTAGCGCCGCTGACGGGCGGCCAGTTCCTGTGCATGCGGAGTGCCAGCAGTCGTGATGCGTACGACGCGCTCAGCTGAGGCCACAAGCCGATCGTACGACCGGAGCCCTACGCCGATACGATCGCCAGGTCTGTCGGCGTGGGTCGCCGGCCGACGTCCCATCGGCCCCACAGAAGGCAGCCATGTCGAACCGGACCTATCGCGTCACCGAAATCGTCGGAACCTCGCCGGAGGGGGTCGACCAGGCCGTCCGCAACGGCATCGAACGCGCGTGCAAGACGTTGCGGCACGTGGATTGGTTCGAAGTGACCCAGATCCGCGGTCAAGTCTTGGATGGGCAGGTCGAGCACTTCCAAGTCGGGATCAAGGTCGGCTTCCGGCTCGAGGACGAGTAGCGTCTGCGCCGTGGAAAACCCCGCAACGACCGAGCCGCGCTCGGTCTTCATCACCGGCGGCAACCGAGGGATCGGACGAGCGATAGCCGAAGCCTTCGTCGCGGCAGGGGACCGAGTCGCCGTGACCACGCGCAATGGGGGCGCGCCCCACGGAGCTCTCGACGTCCGTTGCGACGTCACCGACCCTGCTGCCGTGGAAGCGGCTTTCGTCGCCGCCGAAGCCGCTCACGGGCCGGTCGAGGTCTTGGTGGCCAACGCCGGCATCACGAAGGACACCTTGCTGTTGCGAATGTCGGAGGACGACTGGGCGTCGGTGATCGACACCAACCTCACCTCGTCGTTCAGGCTCGCCAAGCGGGCCGCCAAGTCGATGTTGCGCCAACGACGCGGTCGGATCATCTTCATCTCGTCGGTCGTGGGGCTCAGCGGCTCCGCAGGGCAGGTCAACTACGCCGCATCCAAGGCCGGACTGGTGGGCATGGCGCGGTCGATGGCTCGCGAGCTCGGGTCGCGCTCGATCACGGCGAACGTCGTGGCCCCGGGCTTCGTCGAAACCGATATGACCGAGGCGCTCACCGAAGACCAGCGGGCCGCCATCCGGGGCCAGGTGCCGTTGGGTCGGTACGCCGTCCCGGCGGAGATCGCCTCGGTGGTGGTGTGGCTGGCCGGTGACGGCGCGGGTTATGTCACCGGAGCCGTGATCCCGGTCGACGGCGGCCTGGGCATGGGTCACTGACCACTTCGCAGCACTGACGTCAAGAGAGGAAGCAATGGGCATTCTGGAGGGCAAGCGCATTCTGGTCGCGGGAGTCACGATGGACTCCTCGATCGGCTTCGCGACCGCGAAGGCCGCACAGGAGCAGGGGGCAACGGTCCTGATCTCCAACTTCGGTCGTGCGCTCGGCATCACCCGCCGGATCGCCAAGCGGCTGCCGGTCGAGCCGCCGGTGCTGGAGCTGGACGTGACCGACGAAGCCCATTTGGCGGGGCTGGCAGACGCGGTGCGCGAGCACGTCGACGGCCTCGACGGAGTGGTGCATTCCATTGCCTACGCCAACCCGGAGACCCTGCTCGGCGGCAAGCTGATGAGTGGGCAGTGGCCGGATGTGTCGCAGGCGCTGCACGTCTCGACGTACTCGTTGAAGGGACTCGCGGAGGCGACTCTTCCCGTGCTGTCCCCGGGCGGCTCCATCGTGGGCCTGACGTTCGACGCCACGGTTGCCTGGCCGGCGTACGACTGGATGGGCGTGGCCAAAGCCGGGCTGGAATCGTGCTCGCGCTATCTCGCGCGCGATCTCGGACCACAAGGCATCCGGGTCAACCTGGTGGCCGCAGGGCCGCTCAAGACGCTGGCGGCCAAGGCGATCCCCGGATTCGAAGATCTCGAGGCGATGTGGGCGACGCGGGCCCCGCTGGGCTGGGACAACAGCGACCATCGACCCACCGCCCTCGCCGTGTGCGCGTTGTTATCGGACCTCTTCCCGGCGACATCCGGCGAAATCATCCACGTCGACGGGGGTTTCCACGCGACGGGAGCGTGAGCGCGCCGGTTGCTGACAGTGCGCCTGTGCGGTGACACAGTTAGCGCGTGCAACAGCCAGTCAGGGACATCGAACCGGAACCCACGCGTCGACTCGTCCTGATCCGCCACGCGCGCGCGGAGGCCTTCGCCGACACCGATCTCGGGCGGCGGCTGACCTCCGCGGGCACGGCCGACGCCCGGGCGCTCGCCGTCTGGTTGCTGAGCATGGGCGTTCATCCGGATCGGGTGTTGGTGTCGCCCGCGGCGCGGACCCGGCAGACCTGGGCGGCGATCACCGAGGTCACCGCCTGGGGAGTCGCCGCGGAGTTCGACGAATGCTTGTACGCCGGGGACACCAACACGGTCAGTGACGAGCTCCGCGCCACGGAGGCCGACGTACGCACCGTCGTGGTGATCGGTCACAACCCGACCATCGCCTACCTAGCCCAGATCCTGGCCGACGGCGAAGGGGAGCCGGCCGCGGAGCTTGCGATGGCGGCCGGCTTCCCGACCTGCGCCGCGGCGATGTTCACCCTCGAGGTCACGTGGCCCGACCTCGCGCCAGGCAGCGGGCAGCTGTCGGCGTTCCACGTCGGACGTTCCTGAGGCTCACCCCACCGGGGGAGCAGGGGTGTCGATTCCATGGGCCGCGTCGGCGGCCTCCACTTCCTCGCGGGAGATGCCGAGCAGGTAGACGATCGCGTCGAGGTAGGGAACGCTGACCGAAGTGTCCGCAGCCTCGCGGACGACCGGTTTGGCGTTGTAGGCGACACCGAGACCAGCAGCGCTGAGCATGTCGAGGTCGTTGGCTCCGTCGCCGATGGCGATCACAGATCCGACCGGGACGCCGACGGCAGCGGCGAAGTCGCGAAGGGCAGCCGCCTTGCCGGCGCGATCGATGATCGGCCCGATGATGCGACCGGTGAGCCTGCCGTCGACGACCTCGAGGGTGTTGGCGCGCGAGAAGTGAATGCCGAGGTCCTCGGCGAGCCGCTCGGTGATCTGGGTGAAGCCGCCAGAGACGATCGCGAACCGGTAACCCAGCCGGTTGAGCGTGCGAACCATCGTGCGTGCTCCGGGGGTGATGGTGATCTCGTCGTACACCTTGGCGATCGCCGAGGCGTCGAGGCCGGCCAAGAGAGCGACGCGAGTCCGCAACGACTCCTCGAAGTCCACCTCTCCGCGCATCGCTCGGTCGGTGATCTCCGCGACGGCTGCCTCGCAGCCGGCGTGGGCCGCGAGCATCTCGATGACCTCGCCCTGGATCAGTGTGGAGTCGACGTCCATCACGATCAGCCGCATGCCGTGCCGCAACAGGTTGGCGGGCTGGACAGCGACGTCGATGCTCTGGTGCGCGGCCTCGATCGCCAGGGCTGTGCGCAGCCGCTCCGGGTCCGCGCCGGAGACGTGTAGGTCGATGGCTGTGACCGGGTAGCGCGCCATCCGCTCGATCCGGTCGATGTTGCCGCCGTTGTCGGCGATTCGGCCGGTGATGGCCGCCATCGCGCTCGCCTTGAGCGGAAATCCGATCACGGTGACGTGCGAGCGACCCTCGCCGCGCGACTTGTTGTCGCCCACTCCGCGCTCCACTTCGACGTGCATGTCGAGGTCGAGTGCGGTCGACTCGACGGCCGAGCGCAGTCGCTTCCAGTCGTGGGGTGTGGTGATGAGCACGCCGAGGATCAACCGTCCTCGGAGCACGATCTGTTCGAGGTCCAGCACTTCGACCCCCGCACCGGCGATGGTGGCCAGCACGGCAGAGGTCACGCCGGGCCGGTCCCGGCCGGACAGGGTCAGTAGCAGGGTCCGTGGTGCGGAATCGTCGTCGGCCATCGCAGTGTGGAGGCTATCGCTTAGGCTTCGGCCATGTCCGCTGGGTTGGGGTCCGCCGTGCTCCAGTTCGCCGACGTCACGGTGCGCCGGGGCCGTGCGACGCTGCTGGATGCGGTCAGCTGGCGGGTCGAACCGACCGACCGATGGGTGATCCTCGGACCTAACGGGGCGGGGAAGACAACGCTGCTGCAGGTCGCCGCCGCGATGATCCATCCGACCAGCGGTGTCGCCGGGATCCTGGACGAAGTGCTCGGCACCGTCGATGTCTTCGAGCTCCGGCCCCGGATCGGGTTGACGAGCGCGTCGCTGGCCGAACGAATCCCCCGCGGCGAACGGGTGCAGGACCTGGTCGTGTCGGCGTCGTACGGCGTGGTCGGGCGCTGGCGTGAGGAGTACGACGAGCTGGACCACGAGCGGGCCGAGCGGCTGTTGATCGAGGTGGGCGCCAAGCATCTGGCAGATCGCACCTTCGGCACCTTGAGTGAGGGTGAGCGCAAGCGGGTCCAGATCGCCCGGGCCCTGATGACCGACCCCGAGCTGTTGCTGCTCGACGAGCCGGCGGCCGGTCTCGATCTGGGCGGTCGGGAGGACCTCGTCTCCACCCTGTCGTCGTTGGCGCAGGACCCCGACTCTCCTGCCACCGTCTTGGTCTCGCACCATGTGGAGGAGATCCCGCCGGGGTTCACCCATGCGCTGCTGATTCGCGAAGGACGGGTGGTCGCTGCCGGGCCGATCTCGGAGGCTGTGACCGAGGAGACGCTGGCCGAGACCTTCGGGATGGCACTCTCGCTCAGCGTCCATGACGGGCGCTACTCGGCCCGTCGCCGCACTCGCCGCCATGGTGACTGAACTACAGGGCGACTGAACCCCCGATAGGCTCGGGTCATGGAGTGGTTCCGTGATCATCTGTGGGAGACCTGGCTCGGGGTGGGCATCCTGCTCGGCATCGCCGAGATGTTCAGCCTCGATCTGATCTTGATCATGCTGGCCGTCGGGTCCGGGGTCGGCATGTTGGCGGCCTTGGCCGGACTGCCGTTCGCCGCCCAGGTGCTGATGGCGGCCGGGGCGTCGGTCGCCATGTTGGCGTTCGTCCGGCCCAGTGCCGTCCGGCGGCTGCGGGTGGGGCCGACGCTCGAGCAGGGACACACCAAACTGATCGGCGAACGAGCTCTGGTCACGGAGGCGATCAGCACCCACCAGGTCGGCCGGATCAAGTTGGCCGGTGAGATCTGGTCGGCTCAGTCCTATGACACCAGCGCCTCGATCGAGGTCGGCGAGACCGTCGAGGTGCTGCAGATCAAGGGTGCTACGGCGCTGGTGATGCCGGTAGGGGAGTTGGGCTAGGCACTCCCTGGTGGTGCCGGGGCACGGCTGCGGTGTCGGTGACCCGTGGGTGTCGTGAGATTCACCGATCCATCCGGCAGCGCCGTGTGGCGCCAGCCTCGGGCCCGTTTCGCGTGGTTGCAGGCCTCGCACAGGCCCTGCCCGTTGGTCAGACTCGTCGAACCGTCCGCTGCGTGAGCCGTGACATGGTCGACATGCCGGATCGGCGCATCACAGTACGGCGTTCGGCAGGTCCGGTCTCGCAGTCCGAGGAACTCGGCCTGCGTCTTGGTGAACGCTCGGCGCCGTGACTCCATCGTGACCAGCTGCCCGGTCTCCGGGTCGGCGTACACCCGGCGTAGCCACGCCTCGGCCTGGGTCGCGGCCGTCGAGATCAAGCGCCGGGCCAGGGGAGCGGGGATCGGCCCGTGCCCTCCGAGTTGGGCAGGCTCCTCGGACGTGCTCAGCATGGTCGCGTCGGTCAGCAACAGGTTGATCTCGACGGGCGTCGCGTCGGCGCTCTCCCGCCCGGTGAGGCGCGCCACGAGGGTGTCGGCCATGACCTGTCCCCTGGAGCGGGGGTCGCCGGTCACTCGCTGCTGATCGGCCGCGCGGACCAGAGCGGCGTACGCGCTGACGCCTTGAGCAACCGGCAGCAGTGCCGTCAGGTAGGCCATCGTGTCCGGAGCCGGGCGCAGCGTGACACAACGCTCGCCCTCGGCTCGCCGGGTCCGGTCCACGGCGGCTTCGGGATCCAGCTCGTAGGCGATCTGACGGGCCTTGCTCACCAGCGCACGCGTGCCGAGCCCGTCGAGATCGTCCAGGTCGCCGGCGATCCTCGAGTCGACCACTGCCCGATCCTCGGCCGTCAGGTGGTTGGTCTCCGTGACCAGCACGCTGGCCCGGTGTTCGGTCAGAACTCCGGCCGCGAGAGCTGCGCTCGTGTGCGGCATCTGGGTCAGCCCGCGGGCGAGCCCCACCAGCCGTTGCCCGCGATGCGGCGACTCCCGGCGCGCGAGGGCGATCTGGGCGGCGATCGACTTGGGCCCAGGCTTGCCGAGCTCGTCCACGTCACGGCGGCGCGCAGCCTGGGCCGCCTCCTGTGACTCGGCGAAGGCGACGGTGACCCGCGCCTGGACCGCGGATGCGGTGTTCTTCAAGTCTTCCAGCGCTCGGACCAGGTCGATCCGCTCGGCATCGGTGTGCGGATCGGGTGTCGATGCCAGACGCTCTCGAACCGTCGCAAGCGCATCCGGGGTGATTCCTGGTCCGGAACCGCCGCCGGCATCGATCATGCGTGTCTGGAGGACAGGGGTCGAGTCGACCTCACCAGCAGCATCGGCGCGGCGGGTGATCTCGAGAGTCGATCCAACATCGAACATGCGCTCGACTCTAAGTCAAGCCACCGACACCCGTCATCGATCGTTCTCACGCCTGTGGATGACTGGCAGAGATGGTGCGCTGTGGATCGACTCTGGTCGGCGCCGACCTCCCGGTCCGAGGCTTGCGGCGGGAAGAGGGACGCTCACGCCCATCGCCACCACGTAGGCTGGCAGCGGAGTCCCTGGCCACACCGAGGAGGAACCATGTTGGAGACGAGTTTCGTTGCGGCGTTGCTTATCTTGGTCGCCCTGTTCGTGGTCGTGCTGCTGGCCAAGACCGTGCGGATCATCCCGCAGGCACGCGCCGGGGTGGTGGAACGGTTCGGGAAGTACAAGGAGACCCTGCCCGCGGGGCTCAATGTGGTGGTGCCCTTCGTGGATCGGGTGCGCTACCTCATC